>CANRHM010000019.1 GCA_947630415.1 uncultured Bacilli bacterium
TATTTATCTATTTCTATTATAAAACTACCCCCCCCCATGTCAACTTTTTATTAATTTTTTTCACAAAAAAAAGGACAACTTCTGTTGTCTATTGAAATACGATGGGCCCTTTTTGATTACATAGAACACATTGTTTATTATTCTTTTTGTATTCCGGGAAAAAGCCTGTTAATGGTCGGTCTGAATCTAATTCCATATTCTCACAATAAATACGTGATGGAGAAAGCATGCGAATACATCCTTCGCTTGTACGTGCACGTAAAACTTCAAACAGGGTATCAAAAAGTTCAATGTAACCTTGTTCTTTAATTTTTAATTTAATTCGATCGGAACGAACTTGTTTTAAGAAAAAAGTACCTTCATTTAATTCATTTTCAATTTCATGAATTTGAGATTGTCCTTCTATGATGACTTTTCCTTTTTTCCCAACACTTTTAAAAGTATGAGAAGATAATCTTTTAAGAGTTAAATTTCCATTTGTAAAGGAACATAGAGTCTTATTTTGAACCTCCATATCGCGTACATTTAATTTTAAATAATGACCTTTCATTCTAACTTCATCAAAGGAAGAGTCTCTTAATGTAATAACTCCAGTTTCCGTAATAATAGTTACTTTTGTTTGAGGAATAACCACATCTTGAAAAGTAACATTCCCTACTTTGGTTTTGATTGATAAATGTGTAAGTGTTTCTTCTGACAAATATAAATTAATGACATGCATAGCGTTGTGATTTAAACGATTTCTTTGTACTTCATCGTTGGATTGAGTCTGTTTAATACAAAGTTGGTCATGATTAAAAGAAAGACTAATTCCAAGTGGAATTTTAATACAATCACGTAATTTGGTAGGATGAATAACCACAGGAAAATCATCCACGTCAATGGTCAGTTCATGAATAGGATTTATATTTGGATCAAAAGGAAACATACTTTTTACCTCCTAAAAACTAAAGCGTTACTTTTTCTTTTATCACACCTGTACAAATAGCCTTATCTACCGACTGAATTGTTACCGGTAAAATGGTCTCGGATGGATAAGTTCCCTTTACTTTTACTTTCATATAATTCGAAGTATGACCATAACTGTATCCTTCTTGATTCGTTTCAATTAAAACTTCTACTTCTTTATTAACAAAACTTTTTAAGTAGGCTTCTTCTAGTTCTTTAGAAAGTTCTCCTAAACGTTTAGCACGTTCTTTCTTTTCTTTTTCATCTACTTGGTTAGGTAAAATGGCGGCTTTGGTTCCAGAACGTTTAGAATAAGGAAAGACATGTATTTTAGCAAAACGAATTTCTTTTGCAAAATCCATAGTCTCTTGAAAATCTGCTTCTGTTTCACCTGGAAAACCTACAATAATATCAGTCGTAAGAGAAATAGCTGGACGAATAGACCGAATTTCTTCTACTTTCTTTTTGAAATAAGCTTTATCGTATTTACGATTCATACTTTTCAAAATCTTATCACTTCCTGCTTGAAGTGGAATATGTAGATGGTCTACAATTACATTTGAATTCTTTAAAACTTCTAGCACATCTTCATTTAATTCCGTAATTTCAATGGATGAAATACGAAGACGATATAGTCCTTTAATCTTTACGATTTCTTTTAATAGATGCGCAAAATCAGTATCGATATCACGTCCATAATTACCCGTGTGAATTCCTGTTAGTACGATTTCTTGATATCCTTTTTGGACCAACTGACTGATTTCTTCTAAAACCGTATTAAAATCTTTGCTTCTACATTTTCCACGAACGAATGGAATAATACAATAACTACAGAAGTTATCACATCCATCTTGGATCTTAACAAACGCTCTTGTTCTTCCCTCAAACGTTGTAATTTCCATATCTTCAAAAGGAATGTCTCTACCTTTATAATTCTTTCTTAGAGTTTGTCTATTGTTCATCCATTCATCGATGTATTCAACTACTTTTCCTTTATCTTTATTTCCGATATAAATATCGACTCCCGGAATTTCTAAATCCTGATTGGCTTCAATAAAACACCCCATCACGACCACACAAGCATGAGGATTACGTCTTATGGCACTTCTAATCATCTTTCGATCTTTGGCATCACTTTGATTGGTCACCGTACACGTATTAATAATATAAACATCGCAAATATCATCAAAGGAAGCCATTTCATAACCTGCTTTTTCTAAAAGACTACGAACGTATTCACTTTCATAGAGATTTACTTTGCATCCTAATGTATAAATACCTACTTTCATATTCTTTCCTCTTTCTAATTACTATTATAACACGAGAACACTGTATCGAAAAAGAAAACATCCTTTTTCTAAGAATGTTTTAGGCTTTTACTTTTAAACTTTTTCCCAATACTTTAACAGAGTTTACTGATTCTTTTGCTAAAAATTCATCTCTTTTTATTTCTAAGTCTTGTTTTCTTCGAACTAATTGACCAAACTCAAAAGAGATTTCCAATAGACGATTAGTTCTTTTGTCTTCGGTGGATTGAATCTCATTTTGTTCTCTATTTAATTCTTCCATAAGACTTTCTCTTTGAAGCGTATATGCCATTAATTGCATATATTGATTCTCTGAAGTAAGCATAGTACGTTCTTTAGTTAAAAGATCAATTTTTTCATCTAGATCTTTTATTTCTTCTTCTATTTGCTTTAATTCCATATTCATTTTACTGTATCCTTCCTTTTCTATATTTATTTATTTTAATTAAAGGGTTTTCTTCTCTTTTAACAGGAGAAGTCTTTTCTAAAGAGTCATGGCTCAAATAAGGAAAATTTTGCTTAATATGTTCGACCATTTTACCTCTTCCTTCTAGAATAACTTTTTTATCTTCTTTTAAGTGATCTACTTTATCTACTTCTTTATCCATGTCTTTTTTATTATCTTCAATTTCTTTTTGAACAAGGGCAATCTGCTCATTATAATCCTCTTCTGAGTTATCAGAGAAATCTTTATTGGAAATAATAATCTGTTTCATTCTTCTAGATATGATATTAAATGCCATACAAGTAATAAAGGATACACTTCCTAGAAGAAGTGCTATTTGTGAAGTAGTGATACCCGCGACAAAAATCAAACTGAAAGTAGTAATCATGCTTCCTTGTTTCAAGATAGTCAATTTTTCTCTTTTTTCTTTTAATAAGTTATATTGGTTATACTCTTCTTTATCTTCATTTAAACTATTTAAATAGGTTTGTAAAACTTGTTCTCGCTCTTGTTTTGATTTAAAAAAATTAGTTCTTTCTTTGATTTCTTCTTCAATTTTTAATAACTCTTCATCACAACGTTTTAAAAAGGCTTGGCATAAGTAAAAATTATTGTCCCAATCCATAAAGAAATCCCCCTTTAAAATTGCTCTCTATAATAGCATAAAAAAGGAAGTTTGTCAATAAAAACTTCCTTTTATAAGCTATTGATAAAAAGCTCAAAACCCACTTTAGGATAGATGGTTCCCCGCTTTAAATCTTCATCTAATTGAGCCAAAGAGAGCAAATGATTTAACAACTCATCGCTTGAGTATAAAAAGCTTTTTTCTTTGGCTAATTTTACTCTATAAGGATGTACTTTTAAAATGGTAGCTATCTCATTTTCAGCATACTTTTCTTGGGATAATACTTTTACTTGATAGAGAAGCCGAAACTGGTTTGCTACTAAAATGAGTATTTTTAAAGGTTCTTCGTTATGGGATAACAACTCATCATAGATAAGATAAGCTTTATCTTTTTTCTTATTGACGATGCTATCAACTAAATCAAAGATGGAATCATCTAAAAAGCGATCAACCAATTCATCGATTTCTTTTTTGGTTATTTTTTTAGAATCGTAACAATAGAGTTTTAACTTTTCGATTTCTTGCGTTAGTTTTTCGTAGTTTTCTTTACAAAAATCTAATAAATAACGAAGGGTACCATCATCGATTTCATATCCTTTAAAAGCCTCTTTTGCAAATGTAAAAGGTCGAATAGATAGATTTGGACAAATGGCTTTAGAACGAAGTAATTTAGTGATTTTTTTACGATCATCTAACTTACTGGTCGTAATCAAAAGCGTATTTTCTGGATTGGGATTTTCTAAATATTTTTCAAAAAGTGTGCTCTCTTCTTTATTTCCTTCTCCAAGTAAAATAGAAGGATTCGAATAAATCACCATCTTATGAGATGAAAATAAATTGTAGGTATCTAAGTCTTCTAGTACTTTAGAAAACGAAATTTCTTTGTCGTTATAGCGAATGACTTCATAATCTGGATTTTCTTTTTTTAAATGCTCGATATAATTTTCAATAAGAAAGGTATTTTCTTCCTCTAAAAGATAGAGGGCTTCCATAGCTATCACCTACTTTAATTGGTTTTTAATTGTTTCAAATATTTCATCTAAATACTTTATTGTTTTTCCAGCACCTTGTGCGAAGGTTGGACTACCTCCTCCATTTCCAAGAGATTTGGTAGAGGCCATTTTTACCATTTCACCCGCACTTAATGAAATGTTACTTCTTGCAATAAAGCCTACTTTCTCAGGTCCTTGAACATTAGCAAGGAAAATAAAGCCTTTTTGCATCCGATTTAATAAATCGTCTACGACTTCTTTTAATACTTTACTATCTTTGTTTTCAAGTTTTAGTAAAAGTACTTTATTTCCGTTAATCTCTTCAACCGCATCTAAATAATCGGTCAAATCATCTAACGTTTTTTCTTGTTTTAGCGTTTGATATTTCTTTTCTAACTCTTTTACTTCACTTTGAACATAGGCTAGTTCGTTTCGATTAAAGATAATATCTTTATAGGAAGTTGGCGTATCGTTATTGATTTCAACATCAAAGTTTAAAGTGATGCCTTCTTCCTTGGCTCTTAAGATGATATCTTTCGCTTTCATTAAGAGTTTAACCATTTCATCGTTATACGGTTTAATGGCTTCAAACAAGGCTTTTTCAATTTTATCTTTGGTAACGATTTCGATACGATAGACATTGCTTCCTTTACTTTCGGCTCCCTTAATGGCAAAACGTTTGATATCTCTTGTATTTTTAACATGGGTTCCACCACAAAGTTCTTTGGAGTCCGCAATGGTAACAACCCTTACTTTATCGCCGTATTTTTCATTGAATAAGGCCATAGCTCCGGTCTTCTTTGCTTCTTCCTTATCCATGATTTCGGTATTCGTTTCATATTGTCCTTGAATGATATCGTTTACTTGTTGTTCTACCTCGATTAAATCGTTATCAAGTAATTTTCCGGTATACGTAAAATCGAACCTTGCTCCTTCATCATCCACGTAACTTCCTGCTTGGTGAATGCGATCGGAAATGACTTGTTGTAAAGCATACTGTAAGAGATGGACAGAACTATGATTTGCTTCAATATTACGACGTCTATCCATATCCACTAATAATTCTACTTCATCATTTAATTTCATTTCGCCATCTAGAATCTTTACCTTATGTAAGTGTTGTCCGTTAGGGGCTTTCTCAACATCTAAAACACGTGCTTTAAAGTTCTTGCCAATCATCATTCCGGTATCGGCTACTTGTCCTCCACTGGTGGCATAAAAACACGTTTTATCAACGACCACATAGCCTTCTTTTTTTAACGAAGACACTTCTTTATCTTGATTTAAGATATAAAGAATCTTTCCTTTGTTTTTATATTTGTTGTATAAGAAAGTAGAGGAAATTTCTAGATTCAATAATTGTTCGTTTTGTAAATGCATATTAGCTTCTTGTTTCCGGTTCGTCTTAGCTAGTTTCTTTTGCTCTTCCATGTAAGAATCAAATTCTTCCTTAGAAGTCGTAAAGCCTCGTTCTTCAAGATATTCAAGTGTTAGTTCAAAAGGGAAACCATAGGTGTCATAAAGTTTAAAAGCATCCATTCCCGAAATCGTTTTATCCTTAGATTCGTCCATTAATTCATATAGTCTTCTTTCCCCTTGTGCTAACGTTTTATGGAAAAGTTCTTCTTCTTCATAGATTAAGGTTGAAACATAACCTTTAGTAGTTTCAAGGGCAGGATAACTTTCTTTCATGTTATCAACGACGGTATTGGCTAATTTATACATGAAAGGTTCGGTAATTCCTAACTTTTTACCAAAGCGAACACTTCTTCTTAAAAGACGTCTTAAAACGTAACCACGTCCTACATTTTCAAATACCGCTCCATCGGATAAAGCCATGGTAATAGCACGTATATGATCAGCAATCACTTTAAAGGCCATTTCGCCGTTATAAAGTACACCACTTAGTTTTTCAATGTGATCGATAATCGGTGTAAATAAGTCCGTATCAAAATTGGAATCTACGCCTTGGAAAATACAGGCCCAACGTTCAAGACCTGCGCCTGTATCGATATTCTTATGCGGAAGTTCTTGATATTCTTCTCTTTTTTGTCCTTTTTTAGCATTGAATTGACTAAAGACATTGTTCCATATTTCTACATAACGATCTTGTTCTTCATCGTTTCTAAACTTTTCTAAAGCATCGTTATTTGAATCATACTTTTCACCACGATCGTAGAAAATCTCACTATCAGGGCCACAAGGACCTTCTCCTATTTCCCAAAAGTTTCCCTCAAGTGGAACAATATGACTTTCATCTAGCCCTTGCTTCATCCATTCTTCTTTAGCTTTAGAGTCAGCAGTATAAACGGTTACATAAAGTTTATCTTTAGGAATAGCAAACCATTTTTCACTGGTTAAAAGTTCATAAGCAAAAGCAATCGCTTCTTCCTTAAAATAGTCCCCAATCGAAAAGTTTCCCATCATTTCAAAGAAGGTTTGATGACGTGCTGTTTTTCCTACGTTTTCAATGTCGTTCGTGCGAATACATTTTTGAACGTTTACAATTCTTTTGTTATCGGGAATCACCGTTCCATCGAAATATTTCTTTAAAGGAGTAACTCCTGCATTAATCCATAACAAAGAATCATCGTCCATCGGAATTAAAGGGGCACTTTCCATCTTTTCATGTCCCTTCTCTTCGAAGAAACGATACCACATATTTCTAATTTCGGTACTCGTCATTTTTTTCATCTTTATACTCCTCTTTTCTAACAATACTTTCCATTTCTTTATCTAGTTTTTCTAAGGTGGTGTTTTGTACGATATAATCAAATCCTTGATAATTTTCCAAGGCATTTTCAGTTAAATGTTGCTTTTCATCCGCATTTAAATTCTTTTGAACGTACCCCGGTCGATTGACATGAAGGCTAACGACATCTTGAAATCTTTCTTTAAAGGTTTCGATTTCAATCGGAAGTCTTACATCGGTAATCATAAAGACATCAAAGAAGTGCGCTAGTATTTCAATATCTTCGCTCGTTCTATCGATTAAGAAATAAGGTTTATTTAACTTCTCACGAATAATTTCTTGACCTAGTTTTTGTAAAAGTTCCCGTGGTTTTTCTTCGGTCAGAGGATCCCATCCAAAATAATCCGTAGCATAATGTTTCAAATACGAACTAAAATGTAAGATACAGGCTTTTTCGCCTCTTAATTCGTAATATTTCTTTAAAAACTTCCCACACGTATCTTTACCATGTTCTGCTTTTCCACTAATCAAATAGATTTTCATAATTTCATCCTTTCTTGCAAAGAAAAGACCTAAATAGGAGTGCTTTTGAGAGCACGGTACCATCCTAATTAGATCTTAATTTCTTGATAACGGCACATAACCGGGATAAATCCACTCCAAAGTCTGCGTTCGTAAAGTCTCTTTGCAAAAGTTCCACCTTCTTTTGCTCTCTATGAAAGAGGTATTTTACTACTCTACTTCTTCATCGTATTCTACTATTTGTGATCCTTTTTTAATCTTTGTTGTAAATCCATATTTCTCATCAAAGAATTGAAATAAGAGTTTTCCAATCGAAATAATCGGTGTTGCAACAATCATTCCTATTATACCAAAGTAATAGCCAAAAAGCAACAAGCCAATCATGATGGTTACCGGATGTAATTTCATGGTTTTACCCATCACAATCGGTTGTAAGAAATAATTTTCTAACGTTTGAGATACAAAGACGGAAATAAAGGATAACACACCAACCGTAGGACTAATCGTTAAGCCTACTAAAACCACTGGAATTCCTCCAATCCATGGACCAATATAGGGAATAATATTAGTAATCGCACAGAAAAGTCCAAAGACTAAAGGTGCCTTCATTCCAGCAAGTGTCAAACCAATCGATTGAAGTACAAACAAGATACCTGCAATAAGGAAGGTCCCCGCAATAAAATTATGTAAGATTTTATTTAATTGATCGAGTAACTTGGTCGCATCTTTATGGTATTTTCTTGGAATAAGGGTAAAGAGATGCTTACGTACATTATGGAAATCAAACAACATATAGAATCCAATAATAAGACCAAAGACTAACTGTACGCCTCCTTCGATTAAGGATGTAAGAAAACTAACGGTCATGGTAGGAAGTGAAGTGGTAAGATTGGTTCCAAACTGATTCATTGAATCAAAGATTTGAATCTTGATATCATTTAAGTTATAGCCACTCATTGAAGTTAAATGATTGAATAGGCGGTCAATCGCATTTTTTCCTTCATTGATTACCGATGGAATCGAATAGGCAATCTCATTGATTTGCGTGGTAAAAGAAGGATAAATTAAATAAATTAATAAGGCAATTCCCGATAGCAAAACAAAGAAGACAAAAATCGTTCCTAAAATCCGGTTCACTCCTTTGGTATTGAGCCATGAGACAATGGGATCAAATAACCACGCAATGATTAAACCAATAAATAATGGGGATAAAATCGATAGAATCGTTTTAATAAAGCCAATCACATTCCACGTTCTAATAAGACTCGTCACAATATAAATTAATAATGCCACAATTAAAATAAAAACAATTTTTAAAATACTTCGTGATAGATGAATCACATCATTTAATTGTTTCATATCTAATTCTTCTTTATTACGGCGCATCATGAAAATCCCTTCCTTCTATCTATACTATACCATTTTTTGGTGTAGAAATATACCTTTTTTTCGAAAGAAAAACGCTTGGATTTGCTCCAAACGTCTCTTTTCTAGAATAAGAATATCGAAACAATGGCTGATAGCACAGAACCTATCATAACCGTTACGAAATTGACCATTCCATTCGTTAAGAAAGGATATCCTGAAATTTTTTTGATTCCCTTCATATTTTTAGGTCGTTTTTCTAAAACCAATCCTTTTGCTTCATCGTAGTATTTCACTTGAAGGAATACGCCAAAGATACTATCGATAATCGAAGTAAAGAAGCCAAATCCTAGAACAAGGATAAATCTTAAAAGCATATTACCACTAGGCATTAATAAACTAAATAAAGCAATTAATAAACTTCCTAAGAAAGCACCCATTGTTCCTAATTGTGTAACTCCCCCACTTTCTCCTTTAGGAAGTGGTTTACCCGTTAAAATAGAGCGTACTTTTTCCTTGGAATAGTAACCTAGTCCACTACTCCATGTATCAGATGTTGCGCCTGCAATCGATACAAATACGGCAACTAGCGCTGCTTCACTTCGAGTAAAGTAATACATGATAGCAAATAGTACCGTAGCAAGACTATCTTCTTCTACTTGGGTAAGATTTCGTTGCTTTTCAGATAACGGTTTTTTATGACCATGCTCGATCATAATCGAAGTTAGATAGAATAACAAAACGCAAGCATAAGGAACAGGTCCTGCTAAAACATAAACAGCCGTTCCTAAAATAATCGACCAGAATGCTGCACCAGGTGTTAATTTCTTCGTTAATAAGACTACATAGATAATAATACTTGTGGTGGTGAAACTTAAAGCAATTGGCATAAACCAACTATAGCGAACTAATAAATAAGTGTATCCTGCCGTAAGTAATGGAACAAGTAAATTATCGGTTCCTCCTGGAGCAAATAATTCAACTAGTGTTGCAAATACTGAAATATAAAGAGCATAAGAGGCAACCATTTCAGTTGGGAAAATATTTTGAAGTAAAATCGTGATTAGCAAGAACGTAATAAATAACATAGTGAAACTTCCTTCAGCAGATTTATTACGAACACCAAATTTATGTTTACCAAAATAATCTCCAATTAGTGTTGCAAGTCCATCTCCATAACCTAAACTAAGAATGGCAATAGCACCAATATACATATACGTTTTGTTTTGGAAAAAGACAAACGTTAGCAATAATAAAGCAAGAGAATACCAAATAGAACCTAAATGACGTTTGTTCTTAGGGGTATTTTCTATTCCCGGTACTAAATGAAGTTTGTAATTGAAAATATTAAAAATGAGTAAACACAATGGTACAATGCTTGCGATCCAGTAATTATCAAAATAGATCCAAGCAATCAACCACCAGTTGCATAGACCAATATGAATGAAACTTCTACTTTCATTCACGGTAAATTTTTTCTTTTTGTAGCAAAAAGAAGCGAGCCCTACCACAACGACAATATAAATAATCGACATGATGAGACCCAAAAAGTTATTATTCATTTTATCATCCTCCGTATTATCTTAATAATATCATAATTTAACCAAAAAAAGAACACTTTTTTTGTGTTCTTTGAAAATTTTATACGGTCATTAATTCTTCTTCTTTTTCTTTTAATTTGGAATCAACTTGTTTGTTGTATTCATCCGTTAGGTTTTGTACTTCTTTTTCTTTGGCTTTCTTTTCGTCTTCGGCGGTAATCGTTTTATCGATTTCTTTCATGGCATCTTGGCGAATGTTACGAATCGCTACTTTGGCTTCTTCGGCAAGTGCTTTTACTTGTTTACTTAACTCTTTTCTACGCTCTTCAGTAAGAGCTGGAATAATAATACGAATCGTTTCTCCATCGTTATTAGGAACAAGCCCTAAATTAGAAGATTGAATCGCTTTTTCAATTCCCGATAGACATGTTTTATCAAACGGTTTAATTAAAAGTTGTCTTGCTTCTGGAATGGAAATCATAGCAAGTTGTTTCAAAGGTGTCATATTACCATAATACTCCACCATAATACCATCTAGTACATTAGGGTTAGCTCTTCCAGCACGTACCGTTGCAAAACGTTTATCCAAATTATCAAGCGATAACATCATTTTGTTTTCAGCACTTTCTAAAATGTTTTCATTCATTTTCTTCTCTCCTCTTTATACTATTATTGTACTTAGTTTTATACGCTTTTTCAAGAACAAAATAAAGAAAAAAGAGCATAACGCTCTTATCCATTTAATTGACTCATAACTTCGCTTGCAAAATCTTCTTGTTTCTTTTCGATTCCTTCTCCTACTTCAAAACGAGTCATTGAAGCAACCGTTGCATTATTTTGTTTAGCGAAGGTTTCAATCGTGATATCTCCATTCTTAACGAAATCTTGTTCATTTAAACAAATTTCTTTATAAAATTTATTAAGACGTCCGGTAACCATTTTGTTAGCAATTTCTTCAGGTTTTCCTTCTTTCATTGCTTGTTCTTTGATAACGGTACTTTCACGTTCAAGTACTTCTTTATCTACGTCGTCTCTTGTTAAATACATAGGACGCATTGCAGCCGTATGCATTGCAATATCACGAGCACATTCAGTGTTACCACCATCTAAAACGATGATAACACCAATTCTTCCACCCATGTGAGAATAAGTTCCAATTGTTTGTCCGTCTTTCTTTTCAATACGAGCAAATCTTCTGAAACTTAATTTTTCTCCAATGGTTGCTGTTAAATTGGTCATGAATGATTCAATGGTATCATTTCCAATCGTAAGTTTTAATGCTTCATCCATGGTAGTAACATTCGAATTTAAAATCGCATTACAAATCTTTTCTACTGCTTCTTGGAAATCTGGATTCTTAGCAACGAAATCCGTTTCTGAGTTTACTTCTACCATGGCAACGGCTTGATCGTTTTCTAAAATTTTGGTAAGTCCTTCAGCAGCAATTCTTCCTTGTTTTTTAGCAGCTTTAATGGTTCCATTTTCTCTTAACCAGTCAATGGCTTTTTCCATGTCCCCATTCGTTGCTTCTAAAGCTTTTTTGCATTCCATCATACCTGCAGCCGTTCTTTCACGTAACGCTTTTACATCATTTGCACTAAACATAGTATCCTCCTTATTCTTATTTATTTAAAGCATCGATTAATTCTTGTTTTTTCATTGAAGTATAACCTTCTATTCCTTTTTCTTTAGCCATTTTCTTTAAATCAGCTACAGTAAGACTAGTTAAATCTACTTTTTCTTCCTTTGCCTCTTTCTTAGCAGTTTTCTCTTCTTTTACAGGCTTTTCTTCTTTTTTAGGAGCAGGTTTTTCTTCCTTAACCTCTTCTTTTACTTCCTTGATAGGAGCCTCTTTTTCTTCTTTAAGAAGGGTATCCATCGTTTCTTCTTTTTCTTTCTTTTCACTCTTAGCACGATCTTCTTCAGTCAAGTAATCAATAACTTCATTTCCATTGACTTCGGCAATGGCATTGGTTAATACCCCAATCATTAATTTAACAGAACGTACGGCATCATCATTACCAGGAATGACGTAATCTACCATATCTGGGTCACAGTTGGTATCCACTACACCAAATACAGGGATACCTAAAATTCTTGCTTCTTTAATTGCAATTTCTTCTTTACGTGGATCAACGATTACCATAGCATCAGGTAACTTCTTCATATCACGAATTCCACGTAAGTTACGATATAATTTATCGTATTCTTTACGAATCTTGATAACTTCTTTCTTAGGAAGTACTTCAAAAGTTCCATTCTTTTCCATCTCTTCGATTTCTTCCATACGACGAACTCTTGATTTAATCGTTTTGAAGTTTGTTAAAGTTCCCCCTAACCAACGTTCATTAACGAAATACATTTCGGTACGAGTAGCAGATTCTTCCATAGCTTCTTGTGCTTGTTTCTTGGTTCCTACAAAAAGAATCTTTCCTTGATTTTCCGCAATGGCTTTCATTGCTTCATAAGCTTCCTCTAATTTCTTAGTGGTCTTTTGTAAATCGATAATATAAATATCATCTCTTGAAGTATAGATGTATTCACCCATCTTAGGGTTCCATCTTCTCTTTTGGTGTCCAAAGTGAACACCTGCTTCTAATAAATAATTCATTGACACTACTGCCATAATATTTTTCTCCTTTTCGTTATCTCACTTATTAATTTCTAAAACCAATCACCACTTGGGCACTCGATTGATCAATTCATTAATATGTTTATTTTTTTATTTGTTTAAAGCATCGATTAATTCTTGCTTTTTCATTGAAGTGTAACCTTCAATCTTTTTCTTTTTTGCTTCTTCTTTTAATTCTGCAACGGTCATTGAAGTATAATCTTTAGCCTCTTTCTTTGCAGGTTTTTCTTCTTTAACTACTTTCTTTTCTTCTTTTTTAGTAGCACTTACTTCTTGTTTTGTTACTTTTCCAGCTAGGCCATCTTTAGCTACTTTAACAATTTCACTAAATGCTTTTTCATCACTAATAGCGATTTCAGAAAGCATTTTACGGTTGATTTCAACACCTGCTTTATTTAGTCCTTCAATAAATCTTGAATAACTAATATCGTTGTTACGGCATGCTGCATTAATACGCGTAATCCATAACTTTCTAAAGTTTCTCTTCTTTTGCTTACGGTCACGGAAAGCATATTGTCCAGAATGCATTAGTTGTTCTTTTGCACTCTTGTATAGACGATGTTTACTTCCAAAGTAACCTTTTGCTTGTTTTAATACTTTTTTATGACGAGCTTTTGTTGTTGCTCCATTTTTAACTCTTGCCATTTCTATCCCTCCTAAACTTCTAGATAATGTTCTTTAAGCGGTTTTGATCAGCTTTACTAACACCGTTCCATGTTCTATAGTTACGGTTTGCCTTAGCTGACTTACTTCCTGTGTTATGACGACTTCCAGGATGACCAATCGTTATAGATCCGCTTTGTCTTTTGTTAACGACTTTTTTTAATCCTTTATGAGTTTTTAATTTTCCCATGATATAATCCTCCTATTTTTCTTTTTTGGGTGCTAAAAGCATGGTCATTGTTCTTCCATCTAGTTTTGGTGCTTGCTCAACAACCGCAATATCTTCTAAGCGATTGGCAAACTTCACCAATACATCCTGTCCTAATTCGGTATGAGCCATTTGTCTTCCTTTAAAGCGAATAGTCATTTTGATTTTGTTTCCTTTCGTCAAGTATTTAGTTACTTGATTAATCTTGGTTTCAAAATCTCCTACATCGATGACACTTGAAAGACGGAATTCTTTTGTCTCTAAGTTCGATGCCTTTTGTTTCTTAAGTGCTTCTTTTTCTTTCTTTTGTTTTTCGTAACGATACTTATTGTAGTCCATTACTTTACAAACGGGTGGGTTCCCATTTGGATTCATGAGTACTAAGTCGAGTCCTGCATAACTTGCTAAGGTAAGTGCATCTTGTAAAGGTTTAACTCCTACTTGTTCTCCATTTGGTCCAATGACTAATACTTGACTTGCTCTAATTTGTTCATTAATCAACAAATTATTCTTTGTATTTGCTATACAAAACACCTCCAATTAAACTAAAAAGTGGATACAATCGTATCCACCTTGCGCACAAAGAGTGTATATCTTCTGTGAGATTACACCGCGGCTCTTTACCTATCGCTACTCGCAATCAGGTGGATGGATACATCGCTTTCCTCTTCTTTAATTCATTACTTTTATACCAAAAATATTCCTATTTGTCAATTGTTTTTGCTCATTTTGTTAAATTTGTAAGGAGATTACGCCCCTGTACTGACGAGCACTAGGCGGAACGAGTGGAGGGCGTACGCAGAGCCATTGCCCTGGTTGAAGTTGAACACTCCGGCAGATGAGTAAGAGTTAGAGTAGCCGCCGCGGAAGAACCACGGGTCCGAAGAGGTTACAAAATATCGAGTATCTCCATACCATTCTGCTGTTTCTGATAAAGCATGTCCATAACATTCTCCATTATTTCTACATGAGGTAGCTAAATTTGTTGTATATACATCATAATACTTGGCATCTGGTAATTTATTACTATCGCTACCACCATCAACAAATCCTGAACTTCCTATTGTTGGTTTACCACTTCCGTTGTTTAAAGCTCCCATGACATATTCAGCTGCTCCACCACTCATATCATATACTCCGGTGATGTTTCCAGTCGTGGATGCTTTTTGTCCTGCTACTGTTTCGTAAGTATTTGCACAAGCGGAATCTTCTCCTGCATTCGCTGTTGCTCCTGCTATTCCGGTTGTATAACTTGAACAGTTATTGATGTATACTTCTTTGTCATCTGCTCCATACGTATCATTTCCATATTTTCCATAAGCACTTTGTGATAGGTATGCCACTGCTCCCCATTCACTATTCTTACTCATATGAGTGTCTATACTTCCATCACTACTAAATCCATATTCGGTTGCATTTTCTTCTGTTGTCATATTTAATGCTGCATAAAACATATTTACAACTTTTACGTTTCTCCATGATGTTGTATTAGGCTTGATAATTGGTGTTAAAGTTGAATCGTTTGTTGTATAACTTCCTTCTTGATTACTGGTTTCAAACTTTCCATACCAGAAGCCATCTAATTGCTCTTGTCCAAATGTAAAGGCTGGATGTACTTTATAATTGTCTTCATCTGCTGAAGTTACTTCTTTACTTATAAATTTTATATTTA
>CANRHM010000020.1 GCA_947630415.1 uncultured Bacilli bacterium
AGGATTATGGTGGTGTGGTTCCTGAGATTGCGAGTAGACAACATGTGAAAAACATTACCATGGTCTTGGATGAGTGCCTTACCAAAGCAAATAAAACGATGGAGGATGTGGATGCCATTGCCGTTACCTATGGACCGGGATTAATTGGATCACTCCTTATTGGATTAGAGGCTGCTAAAACGCTTGCTTTTATTTATCATAAACCCTTAATTCCTGTTCATCACATCAAGGGACATATCTATGCCAATAATTTAGTGAAGCGTTTAACCTTTCCATTGATTGCTTTGGTCGTAAGTGGAGGACATACTGAACTTATCTATATGAAGGAAGACTATTCTTTTCAGAAATTAGGGGGAACTCTCGATGATGCAGTGGGAGAATGTTACGATAAAGTGGCACGTGTTTTAGATATCCCTTATCCAGGAGGACCACTTTTAGATCAAATGGCGCATCAAGGGAAGCCCACCTATAATCTTCCTATTCCTTTAAATGATGATAGTTTTCAGTTTAGCTTTAGTGGTCTTAAGAGTGCAGTTATTAATTTAGTGCATAATGAGTTACAACGGGGGAATGAAATTAATAAAGAAGATTTAGCATGTTCGTTTCAAAAAGTAGTAGTGGAAGTAATCACTAAAAAAACGATGAAGGCTATTGAAGATTATGGGGTTAAAAATTTGATTGTAGCAGGAGGAGTTGCGGCTAACAAAGGATTAAGAGAAAGCCTAACCAAAATTTGTGAAGAAAAAGGAATTGATCTTACGATTCCACCTATTAAGTATTGCACAGATAATGCAACTATGATTGCTTCCGCGGGATATTATGCCTATCTTCATGGAAAAGTAGCTGATCTTTCACTCAATGCGAAATCCAGTGTTCCGATTGAAGAAGATTAAGTATAAAGAGAACGAGGTGTAAAAATGAAGATGAGTAAAGAGGATGCACGTAAACTTTTAGAAGATGCATCCAAAATAACTCCCCATCAAGGTTGGGTGGAGCATTCTAAGTGTGTATCTTATGCGGCAGGAAAGATTGCAAAAGCCTTAAATCTAGATGTGGAAAAAGCGGAAACCTTAGGTCTCATTCACGATATCGGAAAGCGTACGGGAGATTTTAAAAATCATGTGATGAATGGCTATCATTATTTAAAAGAATTAGGATACGACGATGAATATTGTAACATTTGTTTAACGCATTCTTATCTTAATAATGACGCCAATTGTACCGCAGGAGGCATTCCCGTAGATATTCCTTTTCGTAATAAATTTGTTAAAAATCATACCTATACGATTTATGAAAAAATAATTAATCTTTGCGATTTGATGTGCACGAGCAAAGTAAATACAGTTGATAAGAGGCTAATCGATATCATTATTCGAAGAGGGGCTTACCCTAATACGCAATACCACGTACAAGAAACATACAAACTCAAAGCTTATTTTGATGACCTTTTAGGCTATAATGTATATGATCTATTTCCAGAAATTAAAGAAAATCTCTAATAGAAGTCTTTTAAAAAGGCTTCTTTTTTGTGGTAGATCCTTGTTTTACTTGAAAAAATCCTTCTTTTATGCTAAAATAAGAGCCAACTTTAGGGAAGTAGACTTGAATATAAAAGGAGGGGTAGCATGAATTATTTAGCACATCTTTTTAGACTTTCGGAACAAGATTTGAAAAAAGAAGTTTATAGAGAATTAAAAAAGATGAGAAAGAAACCTTATTGGCATAGAGATTTTATTTATGCTAAAGGAACTGTTCCTATTTTATTAGTGGCGCATATGGATACTGTATTTGAAAATCCTCCTAGAGAAGTTTACTATAAAAAGTCGGAAGATAAGATTTTTTCTTTCACGAATGGTCTTGGTGCGGATGATCGATGTGGTGTTTATGCTTTATTAGAGATATCAAAAAAATACAATCCATCTGTTTTATTTACCCAAGGAGAAGAGATTGGTTTAATAGGCGCCCAAAGTGCTGTTGATACGTTAGCAAAACCGAAGGTAAAATACATTATTGAATTCGATCGTATGGGAAGTAATGATATGGTCTTTTACGATTGTGGGAATACTCCATTTATGAACTATATAAAACAGTTTGGTTTTGAAAAACAATATGGAACGTATAGTGATATTTCTATTCTAGGTCCTATTTGGGATATTGCATCTGTCAATTTGAGTTGTGGTTATTATCGTGAACATTCTAAAAGTGAATACGTGATTTTTCATGAATTAGAACACAATATTGAAAGAGTAGAAAAGATGATTCAAGATTATGAGCAAGTGCCTTATTTTGATCATAGAGAAGTTTTTCCTTTAAAAGAAGCCTATCCTTTGCCTGGAATGAATAATCCCTTTTCTTTATATCTAGATCAAATCTATGGTATAACTAAGGATGCCACTGCTAAGGGAAATGTTTATCAAAAGAAAAAAGAAATAAAATAAAGTAGTAAAGAGGTAGTAAAAATGAACAATAGAAAAGAACAAAATAATATAGATGAAGAAATTAAAAACATTCCGTTAGACAGGTTACTTGACTTATCTCATTTAAAACAGGCTGTTGAGTACGTTTATCAAAATTCAACCGCTAGTCCAGATTATTGGTTTCGTTTAATAAATCTTTATCATGAAGCTTTAATCACACCTCCTACTTTATCTACGTTTAATGCTCTTTTTGACGCATCGATTGAAGATGATTATAAAAAATATCGAAGTGAGCATCACAATGAATATGAAAATCTATTTGGTAAAATATGTACAGAGTTAAAAAACAATACTGTTTTTGATGAAGCACTTTTACATCTTTCTTTTTTAGATCAAATGCAATCTGTACTTGGAAAAAAAGGAAGACTTTTAGTGGATGCTATGAAAAAGTATTTTGCAATTTATCATGGAGATAATCCGAATAAAGTTGTATCTATCCAATTGTATCAAAATACGATTGCAAAGTTATCAGCGCTTTATGTTGCTAAGAGTAAGGAAGTTTATAAGAAAGAGAAAAAGAGAAAAGCACGAGAATGGATTTTACCTTACTTTACTCTAAATTTAGACCATCCAGATATAAAGAAAAAGATAAAACATCAAAAGCAAAAACACTATTTAAAAGTACTTTATCAAGAAAAGAATGACGTGTTAATGTCCTTTTTACAAGAACTTATCGATAAAGAAAAGGACTCTGTATCTAGTTCTCTTCTTTCTTCTATGATCGATTATTTTATCCTACAAGAGGGAACAGATTTAAGTAGGATTGTTACAAAACCTTCTTATTATGATGCCTATAAAACATATAAAAAGGCTATCAAATTAACGAATCGTTTAAATAGTGGTTATATCTCTTACGATGGAGACGAAGTGAAATATTATCGCTCGTTTATTACGTTTGATGAAAAAGATAAAAGCTATAAAGTGGATATGAAAGTAGATGATGAACTCTTATTATCTCAAGACAATTTTAATTATGAAAAATGGGAAAGAGTTTTTCGAAATCTACGTAAAGAAATTATTTTAAAAGCACATACTTTGGATGTGGATGAATCGATTTCTTTAGATTTGGTCAACTATGTAAAGAAACGAATTCCAATGAGTGATGAGTACTATGTTTTTGATAGTGAAAATGTTTATCAGGAATTTCATTTGTCAGATTTTCTAGCCGTTTGTAAAATGAAGGGAGATCTTACTCTTTCGCAAGAACAAAGTCTTATCGATGAAGAGTCGTATCAAAATGTAAAGCAATTATTTGTAAATAATGGTTTATTATGGATTATGTTATTTATCTTTAAGAGTAATTTATTTAAACCGGAAGATAAAGAGTACCATATTAGAAATTATCAAAAATTAATTCACAATATGAATCAAATTACAATGTTTGTTAAAGGAAGTAATCTATCACTTACTCAATTTAGTGATGTTCTTTTAATGAATGCTATTAGTAGTTGTTGTAGCAGTGAAGATATGGCGATTTTAGGCAAAGAAGTTATTGAGAAATTATACCGTAATACCGATTTTACTAATAAAGATGAAAAGGTAATTGTAGATCGGGCTAAAAGACTTTTTAGTAGAGGAATGCTAAGAAGTAAGTCAACCGTTCCTTATATAAAAGGACATTATGGAAACTATAGTTATTCACTTTATGATGCTCAAGATGAAACTGCTTTATTAGCAGGCATTCATACCGATTCTTGTTTTAGACCGGATGGAACAGACAATGATTTTATGCATTATTGTATTTTGGATAAGAATGGATTTATCATTAAGATTTGTGATTATTTTGGAAACTTTATCGCAAGAGCATCCGGTTTTCGAAATGGGAACTGTGTTCTAATCAATCAGCTTCGAACAATATATGATAAAAATGGACTTTATAGAGGTTCATCTCGAAATGAGCAACAAGATATTATTGAGACTTTTAAAAAGGCTTGTAACGATATCGTAACGGTTTCTCAAAATAACCCTTTAGAGCAGGTAAAAATCGATTTTGTTTTTGTCAATAAGAGTTATACGTTAGCCTATATGCGGTCTAATGTGGGAGGAGATGTCTTTGCTAAGATTACCAATTCATTGGTGGATACAAAAAGCGAAGATTGGCTCGACTTTGTCGGAACGACTAGAAATTTAAAAGATGCTCGTTTCAATAAAAGGTTTACGACCGATTATGGAGATTATCAACTTATTTGTGTGGCGTCTAAAAAGAAAAGAGAAAGTGTTCGTTTTCATGAAGTGAATCTGTGTGATGTTCCAGCCATTTATGAAAGAGAAAGAAGTAAAGTAGAGGTTGTTTTAGCTCCTACTTTGGTAGAAGAGAAAAAAGTGAATCGCATTCGTGCTGTAAATGCTTTCTTTAGAGATGAAGTATATACGCCTTTAAAGTTGTCTCAAGAAAATACGCTTGTCCTAGGGGATAACTGGTACCTTATTTGGAAAGATGGAGAAGTTTTGGATACTTGCATTTTAGTACAGGATGAAAAAGCTAAAAAGGAATATGCAGCCGCGGTATCTGCACTAGAGGAACAAACTTTGGCTCCACAAAAAATAAGTACTAAAGTATTTGAGAAGAAATGATAAAGCTGTGTTATAATAAAAGTGAAAATGAGGGATTGCATGAAGGTATTAAGTATAACGGAACCTTATGCTACATTGATTAAAGATAAGAAAAAACGTATCGAAACGAGGAGTTTTAAAACAACTTATCGAGGATGTTTATATATTCATGCCAGTAAAACAAAAATAGCAAAAGAAGTTTTGCGTCATAAAGAATTAATGAATCTAGTGGATTCCAATTCTTTTCACTTTGGTTCTATTATTGCGAAATGTGAATTAGTAGATTGCATTTACATGACCAAAGAGTTTGTTTTAGACATTAAAAAGAATCATCCGCAAGAATATCTATGTGGTGATTACAAGGCAGGACGTTATGCTTGGATACTAGATCATATTGAGCCTTTAAAAGTACCCGTTAAAGCAAAAGGACAACTAGGGCTTTGGAATTATTATGATGAAGAAGCTATTATGTTTTTGATGGATGCTATTTCTTATGGATGGGTGGATCAAAAAGGTAATAAACATATAGAAGATATGGATTTGTTTGCTAATGCTTACAAATTACAATCACCTAAAGAGATAATACAAAGTAGGCTTGGTGTTTGTTGGGACCAAGTAGAATTAGAGAGATATTATTTTAAAAATACTGCTTTTCCGTTTGCTACTTATTTTTTAGTTTATGATGATCATGATCAATGTCCTACGCATACTTTTTTAGTTTATGAAAAAGAGCACAAAGTGTATTGGTTTGAACATGCTTGGGAAAAATATAGAGGGATTCATGAATATGCCTCATATGAAGATTTAATAGAAGATGTCAAAGAAAAGTTTATTGGGGATTTAGATACTTACCAAAAAGGGAACTTATTTCTATATTGTTATCAAAAACCAAAATATGGTTTATCCACAGAAGACTTTTATAAATATTGTACAAGTAGTAAACAAATTCATTTGTGATATAATTAGAAAGAAAGGATGGTTGCTATGAAGAATAATAACAATAACAATAACAATAACAATCAATTACTCATTGTTGTTTTAATAGGAATTATCGTACTTTTAACTATTGGATGCATCTTCTTATTTATTAAGGTAGAAAACCTTTATGAACGAGGTGAGAATACTTCTAATAACAATGGTTATATCGATACACCTAACACCAACTATGATAACGATGATTTCAATAATAATACCAATACCAATCAAAATACAAATAACTATATTACCAAAGATGAAGCCATCGATATTGCTTTAAAAGATATCAAATTAACAAGAAATGATGTATACGATTTAGAAGTAGAATTAGAATTAGAAAGAAAATACAATGCTACGGTATATGAAGTAAACTTTGATTATCAATATCTTGATTATGAGTACTATATCGATGCTGTAAGTGGCAAAATATTAAAATCATTTAGTGAAATGGATTAATAAAAGAAAAAAAAGATCAATCTAAAAGTGATTGATTTTTTTGTGGATTAAAAAATTTTATTGACATAATTGTATATACTGTATATAATCAATATATACAAAGAGGTGAATTATGGAAATAATTATTAGTAATTCAAGTGGTGTTCCTATATATGAGCAAATCAAAGAACAAATTAAAGCGAAAATTATAGCCAATGAATTAAAAACAAATGAGCTACTACCTTCCATAAGAACCTTAGCTAAAGATTTGCGTTGTAGTGTGATTACGACTAAGAATGCTTATGAAGAGTTAGTTAAAGAAGGTTATGTTAAAACCATTCCTTCGAAAGGATTCTATGTAGCCTCTATCAATAAAGAGATTATTTTAGAGGAACAGTTAAATCAAATTGAAGGCTTTTTAAATCAGGCTATTGTACTAGCCAAAAGGAATCAAATCCCTAAAAAGGCGATTAATGAAATGATTACAATTTTATACGAGGAGGAATAACAATGGAAAATATTTTAGAAGTAAAGAACCTAAGTAAAACATATGATAACTTTGCATTAAAGGATGTATCATTTAATTTACCTAAAGGAATGATTATGGGTTTTATTGGAGAAAATGGAGCAGGAAAAACGACAACCATCAAAGCAATACTTAACATAATTCAAAATTATAGTGGTGATATAGAGATTTTTGGTTTAAATAATCGGAAAGAGGACGGTCGAATAAAGGAGAATATTGGTGTTGTCTTAGACGATATGTTTTTTCCTGAAATACTAACACCTAACGATATAAACAGTATTATGAAGAGTAGTTATAAAAATTGGGATGAAAAACGTTTTTATACTTATTTAAAAGATTTTGCTCTACCTACCAACAAACAAATTAAAACGTTTTCCAAAGGGATGCGTAAAAAATTAGAAATTGCAACGGCTCTATCACATTATCCTAAACTTTTACTTTTAGATGAACCAACGGCTGGACTCGATCCGATTGCGCGTGCTGAAGTCATCGATTTGTTTCAAAACTTTATTGAAAACGAAGAATGTGCTATTTTACTATCGAGTCATATTACTACTGACTTGGAACATATTGCGGATTACATCACTTTTATCAATAACGGAAGTATTCTTTTATCGAAAACTAAAGATGAATTATTAGATCATTATGGCATTGTGAAATGTACGGAAAAGGAATTTAAAACGATTCATAAAAAAGACTATATCCGGTATCGCAAAACGAAATATGCTTATGAAGTGTTGGTCGAAGATAAAAAAGAATTCAAGAAAAAGTATCCTGTCGAGGTAGTTGATAAAATTACGTTAGATGATTTAATGGTTTTAATGATTAAGGGGGAAGAAGCATGATTGGATTTATTAAAAAAGATTTAGCGATGATTAAAAGCAATTTTAAAACGTTAGGACTTCTTTTGCTTTTATATGTAGTGATGGGGTTCTTTGGAGAAATGGATGTTTCCTTTTTCCTTCCATTTATAAGTGTTATGATTATGATTTCCACTTTTACTTATGATTCTTATAATAAGTGGGATGCTTATTTAGTATCGTTTCCGGATGGTAGAAGAAATAGTGTGAAAGCCAAGTATGTAGCAACGCTTTTAATGATTTTAGTAGTTTCCCTAGTAACTCTTCTTTTATCTTTTATCATTGCTTATGCGAACAACAAAACAATCAACTATGAACAGATTTTATCGACGATGTTGGGTACTCTTTTTGGAACTTTACTTGTTTTATCTGTAATGTATCCCATCATTTATAAGTTTGGAGTAGAGAAAGCAAGAATTTGGATTTTCTTAATTGTTTTTGGAGTGGTGCTTGCCGTAAGTTTACTTGCTTCTTATATTGATTTTTCTTTTGTAGGTGGAGTTTTATCCTTTATAAATAATTATATAGTGCTTGTCCTAATTCTCTTTTCCATCGTGATGGTTTATGCCTCTTACAGAATATCATTAAGAATAGAGTTAAAAAAAGAATTTTAAAAAGAATTTTTAAGTTATTTTGCTTACATTTATAAACGTGCTATAATTTGAGTATGCCAAGGAAATGGTTTACTCAAATTTTTTTATAGAAAATCTTTGCCAAAAAACGGAGGAAATAGTTATGGAAAAGAAAAAAATAATCATGGGGATCGTCATTGTAGGAGTAATCTTCATCTTAGGAATTTCAATTTATTTTTCATATCAAAATTCAATTGATAAAACGAAGTATATAACCGATCATGATTACTTATATGATATTGCTATTGAATATTTTAGAAACCAAAACGATGATTCCTATCAAACCGAAGAAGATTATCAACAATTAATAGCCTATCAAGGATTTGGTGTTAGTGAGGATGACGATTACAAGTATGTCTATATGCATATTTTAGAAGAGTCTTTCTATGTTAAAAACAATAAGTTGTATGAGGGATCGGGCAGTTCGATTCCATACAAATTTATTTTTAAAGATGATCAAGTTATCAATTATGAAATGCCAAAAGATGGAGATGAAAATGCACACTCCATGAAGCAAATCTTTCCTAAAAAAGTTTACGATAAAATAGTTAAATATGATATAGGTTTATTGGTACTGAAGGTAGAACAACAAAAAAATGAACATTACTCCTACTTGAAATCAACAGAAGTTAATTATGCGAGTTCTTATAAATTTAGCAGTTTTGAGTTAATTACTAATAATAAAGAAGAGGTTAAAGAATATTATAAATCTTCTGAACAAACTATTTATTTAGTGGGAGCCGATGAGCTTTATATAGAAGACTTTACTAATAGTTTAGAGGAGCAAACTTTTAAAAATTATATTAGTAGTACTTCTAAAACGATAGATAATGCAGTTAAAAAATTGACCGATGAATTGGACCAAGAGGATATCTTTAAGGATGGTAGATCTATTCGATATAGAAACAATGAAATTAGTGTTATTAAATGTAATACTATTGCGGGAAATAAAGATATCTATATCGGAGCAGATGATTTAGAATATCGAGATAATTTTTGTAAATAAAGTTATATCTATAAAAAAATATCAATAATCAAAGGAGTACAATTTTATGTTAAATGCCATTAAAAGAGCTACTATCGTAGTTTTAGGATTAGTTTTACAATTTGGTTTTGCTATCGTTATACGTCTATTCTTTTATAATTATATAGGGATTATTAGCCTATTCTATAGTCTCATTAGTGTTTTAATCGTTTTAGGAATATTGAAAGAGAGTACCCGTCTTTCGAACGATGTCCCCTGGATTATTCTAGTTTTAATTTTTCCTATCTTTGGAACACTTCTGTTAATTACATTAGGTAAAAATTATTCTAAAAATAAGCTACTCAAAAATATTTTTAAATATGAAAATAAATATAAAAAAGAACTTATTCAGGATCCTAAAATAGAAAAAGAAATCAAAGAGCAAGAACTTGATAACATTCAATATTTGATTAATCGCACCCATCATTTTGTGAGTACCGATAATAAAGTTACCTATTATGATTTTGGGGAAAAATTTTATCCAGAACTATTAAAAGAATTAAAAAAGGCAGAGAAGTTTATTTTTTTAGAATATTTTATTATTAATGAAGGTAGAATGTGGAATGGAATTTTGGATATCTTAAAAGAAAAGGCATCCCTTGGTGTAGATGTTCGTATAATGTATGATGATATGGGTTCCATTGCTATGCTTTCAACTAATTATGCCAAAGAATTAGCCCTCTATGGCATTAAATGTATTTCTTTCAATAAATTAAGTCCTTTTAGAGGAGTCTTCATGAATAATCGTGATCATCGGAAAATGACAATTATCGATGGTAAAGTGGCTTTTTCAGGAGGTGTTAATTTAAGTGATGAATATATCAATGAAGGCAGTCCTTATGGTATTTGGAAAGATAATGGAATTAAGCTTGAGGGAGACGCCATTTGGAATATGACGGTTATGTTTTTATCATTATGGAATGCGAATACGGAAGAAGATAAAGATATCACCAAGTTTAAATATTCTTTTGATAAAACACTAAAAAAAGATGGCTATGTGATTCCTTACGGAGTAGCACCTCTTCATAAGGATTTAATCGGAGAAGATGTCTACATTAACATAATTAATAGTGCGAAGAACTATCTATATATCATGACGCCTTACTTAATCATTGATACCGACATGGTCAATGCCCTTTGTAGAGCGGCAAAAAGAGGGGTTGATGTAAGGATCATAGTACCTGGTATCCCAGATAAGAAAATCGTCTATACTCAAACAACTTCTTTCTTTAAAGTCCTTCATGACAGTGGGGTACAAATTTATAAATATACTCCCGGATTTGTTCACTCCAAAGTCTTTTTATCGGATGATATAAGAGGAGTCGTGGGTACGATCAACATGGACTATCGTAGTTTATATTTACATTTTGAAAATGGAATTTACATGGAACAAGTAAGTGCTTTAAAAGAGGTTCGTAAAGACTTCGAAAATACTTTTAAGGAAAGTCAAAAACTAGAAGATAAGGATGTTAAGACTGGTTTTATAAAGTCTATTTGGCAAGCTATCTTAAGACTGTTTGCACCTTTATTCTAGTTTAAATTAGGAGATGAAATAAAATGAGTAAAAATGAATTAGATTTTTATGATCAAGTTAAAAATTGGGATTTTAGTGATATTAAATACGAAAAAGAAACCTTAACCAATTGGGATATGTATGAGATTTTAAATAAAAATGCGCATAAAGAATTTAGAATACTCGATTTAGGTACCGGTGGAGGAGAAAAAGTAATCAAATATTTTCCAGAAGTTCAAGAAATACTAGGAACCGATTTTTCGAGTGAAATGATTAAAACAGCAAATGATAATTTAAGAAAATCAGGTCGAAAAAACATCACTTTCAAACAAATGGATAATTTGAAAATGACTACTGAAAAGAACTATTTTGATATTGTTGTGGCAAGACATACTTGTATTGATGCAAACGGGATATACAACACTTTAAAAGATGATGGTATGCTAATCCTAAGAGGAGTTGATAAACTGGATTGTTGGGAACTAAAGAAATTATTTCATAAAGGGCAAGCTTATAACGATGTAAAACCCATTAGTGTAATTGATTATGAAAATCTATTAGAAGCTGGATTTAGAAATGTTGAACTAGTTCCCATTCATGTAAGAGAATATTACAAGACGAAAGAAGATTTACTAGCTTTATTGTTAAAGACCCCTATCTTGCTTGATTTTTCTGAAGAAAGAAAAAATAGCAATCTGGAATTAAATATTGATATGGCCTTATTAGATCAATATATTAAGTCACATACCACCGATAAAGGAATTTTACTTATTAGAAGATATTATGGAATTACCGCTATTAAATAAAAGATAAATAGCATTGTTTTGTATGAATTATGATAAAATAAATAATAGGAGGAAAAAAGAATATGAGAAAAAATATTAAAACAACTGAAGGCATATTTCCAATGCCTGTATTAATGATTGCAACGTACAATGAAGATGGTAGTGTGAATGTTATGAATGCTGCTTGGGGAACGATGTTTGAAAGGGATCAAGTTCTTTTAAACTTGACGGAAACACATAAGACGGTTCAAAATATTAAAGCAAGAAAAGCATTTACCGTTAGCATTGCGGATAGTAGGCATGTAACCGAAGCGGATTATTTTGGAGTTGTATCAGGAAACAATACACCAGATAAATTTGCAAGAAGCGGATTGACTGCAACAAAGTCTGAAAATGTAGATGCACCTATTATCAATGAATTCCCCATTTGTATGGAATGTGAATTTATAGAATACGGCGATTGTGGTGTCCTTGGAAAGGTTGTAAATACCAATGTTGATGAAAGTGTTATGGATGGAGATAAGGTAGATATTACAAAATTATCTGCTATAGCTTTTGATCCTTATACGCACGGATATTACAAAGTAGAAGAAAGAGTAGGAGACGCTTTTAAAGATGGATTTAAACTTAAATAATATTGGTTTAAATAAATAAAAAAACTTACGAAAAATGAAAAAAAGTGTTACAATTACTTCGTTAAGCAAAAAAATCCAAGTCAATTTTATCAATGAGTAGCGTAATGCGTAAGTCCAATTGAAGAAGGACTTACGTATTTTTGTGCTTAAAAATAGAGGAGGATTTTATATGAAAAAAATGGATTTAGGAAAAGAAAAAGTTTCTAAATTAATTAAAAAATTTGCGATTCCTTGTGTTATCAGTATGATTGTTGCGGCTCTTTATAATATTGTGGATCAAATCTTTATTGGGTGGAGTGAAGCGGGTGCTTTTGGAAATGCAGCTACTAATATTGTTTATCCCTTTACCGTAATTGCACTTGCTTTTGCTTTGTTAGTAGGGGATGGAGCGGCAGCTTTATTCAATTTAGCCAAAGGTGCCAAGGATGAAGAAAAGGCCAACAAAGCAATTGGTAATGGTTTGATACTACTTATCTTTATATCGATTGTATTAACGATTTTAGGTCTTGTTTTTAGTAAGCAGATATTAAGTATCTTTGGAGGTAATCCAAATGAAGTGGAGTGCTATCAATATGCTAAAGATTATTTGAGAATTATTTGTTATGGACTTCCTTTTTATATTATTGGTCAAGGATTAAATGCTTCGATAAGAAGTGATGGAAGTCCCAAATATGCTATGTTTGCAACGGTGATTGGTGCCATTTCGAATATTATTTTAGATCCTATTTTTATCTTTGTTTTCAAATTGAGTGTTAAAGGTGCTGCCATTGCTACCGTTATTGGTCAAGTACTTACCTTTATTGCAAGTATTTTGTATTTTAGAAAAGCAAAATCATTTAAGATTAATAAAGAATCTATTAAGTTGGATAAGGAAATAAGTAAGCAGTCTCTATCACTTGGTTTGGCTTCATTAATTACCCAGTTAGCTATCGTTGTAATTATTGCTGTTGCCAATAACTTAGTCGGTAAATATGGCTATACTACTTTAGCTAGTTCTGGAGTAGCCTATGGTGTTGTAACACCGCTTGCAGTGATTGGAATTTGTATGAAAGTATTTGGTATTGTTATATCGATTGTGATTGGGGTATCGCTAGGAGGAATGCCTATCATTGGTTACAATATGGGAGCAGGCAACATCAATCGGGTAAAAGATGCTATCAAGTACATTTTAATCACCAATTTAATTGTTGGTTGTATAGCCTTTGTTCTTTTTGAATTTTTCCCTACATTGATCATCAACATTTTTGGAAATGGTAACTCTTTTGAATATTTAGAATATGCGAAATACTGTCTAAGAATTTTCTTGGGTGGCATTATTTTAACTTGCCTTGTTAAATCTTTATCCATTTTATTACAATCGATGGGATCAAGTTTTAAATCCACACTTCTTGCACTTGCTCGAGATGTTTTATTCTTTGTTCCTGCTATCATTATTATTGCCTCATTAAGTCAAAGTGTAGTTGTCATGTTGTGGAGTGCCATCATCGCCGATGTTTTATCTTTTATTTTAGGAATTTTCTTATTAAAAAGTGAATTAAAAAAACAATCATAAAATTTTTTAAGCGAACTATAGTAGGTTTGCTTTTTTATGAAATCGAAATATAGCAACTTCTATATGAAAGTGCTATAAAAAATGTTATAATGATATAAAGATTATTAAGGGGCTACTATATTAATATTATAAAAACAAATATTAGAATATAAAAGAATGCAACAGAAAAAACGATTATAATATTATTTATTTTCACTTAGAAACTCATTCAAAAAAAATATGTATACCTAAATTTTATAAAAGATTTATAAATGATAATGAAGAGAAGAAAGGATAAGATAAATGCAAATAGATAAATTAAAAGATTTAATTTTATATCAAAGTCAAAATACAAATAAAAGCATTGAAGTTTTATATGATAATGAAGATTTTTGGTTGACTCAAAAAACAATGGCAGAGTTATTTAATGTTAAAGTTAATACAATTAATTATCATTTAAAAGAAATATTTTCCAATAATGAATTAAATGAAAATTCAGTTATTCGAAAAATTCGAATAACTGCTTCAGATGGTAAAGATTACTTGTTAAGATAGTAGATAGCAATAAAAAATACAATATGCAAGAATCTATACCTTATGATGGTGCTAAACCTATGTATTTAGTTGATGATGTAGATAACAAAGAATTATTAAAAGAAATTGTTATTGAAACTTGTAAAGGCTTACCAATAAAAAAGTAAAGAGGTTTAAATTATATGAATAAAG
>CANRHM010000021.1 GCA_947630415.1 uncultured Bacilli bacterium
AAAACAGGTTCTACTTTCACAAACAGTTCTTCACCAAAACGACTCTTACATCCATTGGAAAGTAAAACTTCAAAGTTCGCTTCCATATCTAGATGATTATCGACATAAATATATTTTTTTCCGTTATAAATGTATTCTTGGTATTCTTTTCCTTCAAAGGAAACCCTTTCATTACCGTATTCTAGTCTGGTATTATCAAAAGTATACACTTTTCCAGTCGTAGGAAGTATGTTAGAATCCAGTTTTTCTTTTAAGATAAATTGTTCGGAGTTCGATGCTACTTTTTGAGGATACTCTAAAAAAGGAACTTGATATAAACCGGGTAAGATTTCAATTTTTTGTTTTAAAAGAGATTCATATAAATGGGAAGAAGGAATTAAGCAAGGTCTTATTCCAGGATTTCGCATATAAGAAGGAGAAGCAAATGTTTTCCCTTTACTAAAAGCGGTAATGGAATAGTTATACAAAACTTCATAGCTATAGCTATCAAAATCATGCGCAGTTAAAGTCCAAAACTCTCCTTCTTTATAAGCACCTCTTAATAAAGCAAGATCGGTCACATGTGGAGTCTTTCCTTCGATCGTAAAAAGGTTCTTAAAGAAAGGACGTTCTTTATCTTCCTCTTTTATAAGTGTCAGTTCAAAGTAGTCCATCCTATCCCTTCTTTCCATATCTTTTATAGACTAAGCGTTTCAACGTTTCGTCTGAATCAAAAACAGCTGATTTTTCCTTTATAACGGAGGGCATTAACTCTTTTTTCATATAAGTGTCCAAATAGTATTGTAGAAAAGTGTGTCGAAAGTTATAGTCATAAGTTCCTTCTCCACATTGAAACTGAATACCTCCTAATAGGACTTTGGATGAAATGAGACGTTCTTTATCCCTATCCATCCACCATGAAACCGGTTCTACTTTAATAAAAATATTTTCGCCCATGGTGGTTACATATCCATTCGAAAGAAAAGTGCTATAGGGACGATTGATATCGACATAAATATATTTTTGATCTTTATAAATATATTCTGGATACGTTTTTCCTTTAAAAGGAACATATTCACTCCCCTCCCTACTTGCTACAGAATCAAAAACATAGACTTTTCCAGTTGGAAGAAGGCTATTAGAAGCTAGTTTCTCTTTTAAGAAAACTTGTTCTTGTTTTCCTGCTATTTCTTGAGGATATTCTAAAAAAGAAACTTGATAGTAGCCTCCAGGGAATTCTTTTTTGTTATTTAAAAGACGGTTCCATAAGATAGAGGATGGAACTAACACAGGAAGAATTCCAATGTCCCGATTATTAGATCGGCTAAAGGAATAAGCTCTATTCTTAGTATACGTGATAATATGCGTAGTTCTTCCTTCAAAAGGACTAGAGGTCCAAAAACCACTATAGCTACTGGCATCTCTTATAAGAGCTAAATCCGTAAGTTCATTTTGTTCTTCTAATTTTGGAAGATTTTTAAAAAAGTCCTCTTTTGTATCTTGATAAGTTAAAATTGTAAGTTCAAAGTCATTCACGTTATCTCCTCTTTCCATAGTTTTTATAGACTAAGCGCTGTAAGTTTTCACTAGAGTCAAACGTTTCTGATTTAGAAGGTACATTGGAAGGTATTAATTCTTTTTTCATATACGTATCCAAATATTTTTTTAGAAAAGTATCTGAAAAATGACCATTGTATTTCTTTCCACATTCTTGAAATGGAATGCCTCCTAAAAGGACTTTAGATGAAATAAGGCGTTCTTTTTCCATATCCATCCACCATAAAATAGGCTCCACTTTCACAAATAAATTTTCACCAAAGTGACTTATATTATTGGTTGATAGAAGTATACCATAATTTTGAAATGTATTGACATAGATATATTTTTGATTTTCATAAATATATTCTGGATACGCTAGTCCTATAAAAGGAAGATGACGATTTTCCCAATGTACTGAATCAAAGGTATAGACTTTACCCGTTGTTTGTAATTTATTAGCATCTAACATTTCTTTTAAAGAAGCTTGTTCTTGCATACTTGCCACATTTTGAGGATATTCTAAAAAAGAAACTTGATAACGATTAGAATCTATCTCTATTTTACTTTTTAAAAGTTGTTTCCACAAAGATAAGGATGGGACAAGAACAGGCAGAATTCCCACTTCTCGATCACCAGTCCAAGTATAGGAATCTTCTCCTCCTTTATTATTCGTCATAATATAATTATCATGATTAATACTCGAAGTCCAAAAAATGCCCTCACAATGTGCTGCCCTCATAAGGGCTAAATCGGTAACTTCATTGTTTTCCTTCATTTCTTGAGGGGTTTTAAAATGATATTTTTTCGTATCTTCGAAAGTTAAAATGGTAAGTTCAAAATCGTTCATGTTATCTCCTCTTTCCGTAGTTTTTATAGATTAGTCGTTTCAAGGTTTCATCTGAATCAAAAACTGCTGATTTTTCCTTTATAACGGAGGGCATTAACTCTTTTTTCATATAAGTATCCATATAATACTTAATAAAAGTTTGTTCCAAGTGATTGTTATAAGACTTTTCATGCAATTGAAACTGGATTCCTCCTAAAAGAACTTTGGATGCTATCAATCTTTCTTTTTCTAAATCCATCCACCATACGACTGGTTCTACTTTCACAAATAAATTTTCGTACTTCCTAGTTTCATGTCCTGAAGATAGATAGACACTATCATAGCGATTGGTATCAACATAAATGTATTTTTGGTTATTATAACTATATTCGGGATAGGCCTTCCCTTGAAAGTGAGTATCTTCATTTCCTGCTTCAAATGTTACAGTATCAAAGGTATAGACTTTACCCGTTGTTTGTAGTTTATTGGCATCTAACATTTCTTTTAAGGAAGCTTGTTCTTGCATACGAGCCACATTTTGAGGATATTCTAAAAAAGAAACTTGATGTAGATGCGAAGCCATCTCTGTTTTACTTTTTAAAAGTTGCTTCCACAAAGTTGAAGAGGGAACAAGAACAGGAAGCATTCCTACTCCTCTCGTACTAGATCTGTTAAAGTAACCTTTTCCTCCTTTGGTATTGGTAATAATAAAAATATCGGATCCTAAAAAGGAACTAGAGGTCCAAAAAAGACCATCTTCATTTGCATCTCGTAAAAGGGCTAAATCGGTAACTGCATTGAGATTTTCTATTTCTTGAAGTGCTTTAAAGTAATCTCCTTTGGTCTCTTGATAGGTTAAAAAAGTAAGATCAAAGTCGTCCATCTTATCCCTTCTTTCCATATCTTTTATAGATTAATCGCTTAAGCGGTTCGTTTGAGTCAAAAGTTTCCGATTTAGGTGTTAAAGAGGAAGGAATCAATTCTTTTTTCATATAGGTATCTAAATAATGCTTTATAAAAGTATCTTTAAAATCACTGTGATAGGTTTCATTATAAGATTGAAACTGAAGGCCACTTAGTAAAAGTCTGGTCGATATCAGTCTTTTATTTTTGGTATCTACCCACCAGAAAATAGGTTGTACTTTAACAAATAACCGGTCATTATAATTTGTTTTAATCAAACCACCTGGAAGAATAAAAGTCTTATCTTGTATATAAGAGTGATTATCGACATAGATATATTTTTGATTTTGGTAAAGGTACTCTGGGTACATTTTTCCTTGAAAGGAAGTTCTTTCGTCCATTAGATCCACCTTATCAAACGTATAGACCTTTCCTGTTGGAAGCAACCTGTTCTGTTCTAACTTTTCTTTTAATAGAGGTTGTTCCGTACGAAATACTGCAGCTTGAGGATACTCTAAAAAAGAAACTTGATCCCCCTCTTTTTTTTCTAGAAGCGATTGATATAGATTAATAGATGGAACTAAAACAAGCCTAATAGCAATCGTTCTTGCAAACCGATAACCAACTCTTTCACTCCATTTACTACCAAGAGCAACTCCTTTTCTATGATCATCCCACTTCCAATACGGAGGATCCCACCAACTGGAAGTCCAAAAGTCGCCATCACTAAAAGATCCTCTTAATATGGCTAAATCGGTAAGAAGGAATTTTTCCCTTTCAAATTCAAGGAGATTTTTTACAAAAGGTGTTCCTAGATCTTGATAAGTTAAAAAAGTAAGTTCAAAGTCGTTCATCTTATCTCCTCTTTCCATATTTTTTATAGACAAGTCGTTGTAAGGTTTCACTGGAGTCAAATGTTTCTGATTTAGAAAGTATATTCGAAGGAATCAATTCTTTTTTCATATACGTATCTAAATAGTGTTTTAGAAACGAACCATTAAAATTACCACGGTATTCTTTTCCATATTCTTGAAACTGAATACCCCCTAATAAAATCGTATATGAAATGAGCCGTTGTTGTTTTCGATCGATCCACCATAAAACAGGTTCTACCTTGACAAAGAGTTCTTCTTCTAGGTGACTTCTATAACCGTTTGAAAGAAGGACATAATCGGATGAAGGTCTATCTAAATTGATACAGGTATCGACATAAATATATTTTTGATTTTTATAACTATACTCGGGGTACTTTTTCTCTTCAAAGGCTTTTTTCATATAACAATTTTCTAATCCTACTCCATCGAAAGTATAACTCTTACCGGTTGGAAAAAGTTCATGATGACTTAATTTCTCTTTTAATAAGAATTGTTCTTCCATAGAGACTACACTTTGCGGATATTCTAGAAAGACCACTTGATCATAGTCTTGGAAAGCCATTTGCTTGTTTATTAATAGTTGTCGATATAGGGTATTCGATGGGACTAAGACTAGACGAATTCCCCCTATTCTGGTGGTTTTGGGCATTTGCCAAATATCTTTTCTTCGATTCATCGTTATAATATCGTCATTTCCATTACTTAAAGTCGTAAAGAAATAACTTCCATTATTAGCTCCTCGTAGCAAAGCCAAATCACTAATCGGTCCTTCTCCCCATCCCGCACATAGAATGGGATTTAAATAACTATCTTGAGTGTCTTCTTGTGATAAAATGGTAAGATCAAATGCATCCATCACAAATCCTCCTTTAATATGTTTTTACTTTGTCTTTGGAAAATGAAATCGATCCTTTTTTCTCCTTTATTTTTCTTTTTTAAAAGAAGGCTTTTTATAATAAATGTACTTCTGTAGCACAGGACTATTGGCCAATATAGAATCTTTATCCTTTTCCATTTCTTTATCTTCACCAAACAAATCAGGAAAGAAATAACGATGCATAAAATCGTATAAAAGCGTTTCTTTAAAATCTTTAAAAGTAAGCTGATCTGTCATAGGAATACCTCCTAATAAAATATTTTCTGGAAGCATATAGAAGGAATCATCATAAAAGTACCCCACCCAAGTGACGGGTTCTACTTCAAAAAAGACATAACGATTATTGACATAAGAAGTATCCTCCAACAGGACCGGTTCACAAAGGGTATTTACGACTGCACGAACATACTTTTTTCCATTATAGCGATATTCAGGATAAGAGACGAGTTTTAGTTTAGGAAAATTTTGGGCACCTTTTTGCATCTCATCGATATTTTGAGTCAGATAAATTGTATAGGTTTTTCCAGTATCTTCTAATTTTTGCTCATGAAGCAGATAAAACAATTCACTTTGTACCTCATGAGGTGCCACCGTTTGAGGATATTCACCATAAGTCATTTCAATGGTGTAATTGATTTTATTTACCTGAAGTTTTTCTTTTAATTCTAAACGACTATAGTTTAGGGCAGGACGAAGTCCAATGGTAAGATCCTGAAAACTTGCATATTTCCAAGCCTTATCGGATGACTTTGTTAGAAATCCTCCCACTTTTCCATAGGTCAATTTACCTCCATTTGGAGGTGCTAACCAATATAAGTTTTCATCGGAACACCCAGTTATTTTAGCGAAATCCGTAGGAAGTGAAACGATATTTCTATAATAGAACGTATTTAAAATAGCCATTTCATCCGTTGATAATAAATGTAGGCTTTCCATAGCCATGAAAATCACTTCCTCTATATAGTTTTTTATTATAGATAAGAAAAAGAGATAAGTCAATTTATCTCTTTCGTAAAAAGTTAAAATTTAAGATAGAAAAAGAAGGAAATGATAAAGCCTACGATCGGAAGTAAATAAACACCAATTAATAGTAGCAAATAGATACCAAGGTAGATAAAATAAGCCATGTTTTGTAAAAACTTAAACGATAATATTTTTTCATAAAGTGGACTAAGTAATAAAGCCATTGTTATCACTAAAGTAACAAGACTAATTAGTCTTCCTGTTTTATAACTAGGAGAGGTATAAGTGAATGTAATTTCATTGGTACCACTGGTAACTTCTACTCCTAAGAAGTTATCAAATAAATCTAACACTTCACCCTTTTCACCATTCACTTCAACCACATATCCTTCATTATAGGCAATCGGTAAGAATAAGATTTGATCTTTATCACTTAATAATTTTACTTTAATTTGGTTCTTTTCAAAAGAAAGAGTCAATCCTACTTTTTCCTTTTGAATAAAGTCTTCGTATTTTTCTAAATCCATCATTCCTACTTCGACGACATCCAAATAGGTGGATTTATTGAACTCAATGCGAATCTTTACTTCTTCATCTTCAAAGATACCTAAATCTAATAACCCATTATCGATTTCTTCTGGATAATATCCACGGTACAGTTTTCCATTTAAATAGATGTTCATACTCTCTAAAATTTCTTTGTTTTTAGAATTGTCAACAGAAAGTAATAACTCTAAGTAAAGATTCTTTCTTCCCTCAACGGAAACAGTTTTCTCTAGATAAGCAATCCGTTCATCTTTACGAATTTGGTACCGGTAAAAAGGATCTTCCTCTTCTTCTCTATATTTAAGCAAATTCTTTCTTTGCCATAGACCTTCATCTACCATAAAAATATCTTCATCACTTCCGGTAATGGCTTTATAGATGACATTTTGAACTTCAAAAGCATTGGCTAGATCCATAATCTCTTTATTTTGTTTTACGAAGTAACCATACGGAATACTTTGATTATGTTCATATAACTGAATCGACCCAAAAGTATCAACATAATGATAGTAAGGACTATTATAATCATCTTTACTGATCAAGTATTGATTAGCAAGAAGGGCATCCGAGAAAAGACTTCCTCCAATTGAATAGGTTTTTACCCAATAGGAAGAGTATCCTAATTTCTTTAAGGTCTCCATATTACTTTTATCGGTAAGCGATGTAAAATGGTCTAGGGTATGATATCTTGTTACCATACCATTATTCATGACTAATTTTGGATACAAATCTTTAACGCGTTTGTAGTCCCCTTCGGTATAGGAGGCACCCATTAATTCCATATCTTCATAGACATTAGTTAGGGCTTCTTGTTTGTAATCGATTCCAAAATAGAGGAAAGAACAACAAATAATATCCACTAAAACCATAATCCAAATAAAGATAAAAGCGGTTCCACTATAATTAAAATGATTGAACCATAGAATTAAAACTACACCTAAAGAAACAAGTGCCATCATGATTAATAAAATGGTGGCAACAGAAGTATCTTTACCAAGGGAAATACCAAATATTTTTTCTTGTAAATACGAATAGTTAAAGACGGTTAATAAAATATTAGCAAGTGAAACAATAAACGTAATCAAACTTGACCAAAGTATTTTTTCTTTTGGAAAAGCTTCCCTCTTCGCTACTTTTGTGAAGTAATAAAGAGAGGCTAACATCATCAAGAACAACATACAGAATTCCGTTCGTAAAGGGAAAAAGGCATAAGAACCTAAATGCCACATCTTATTGACCGGTTCTATAAAGATAGGTATTCCTAAAAGGATAAAAATAATACCAAAGAACTTAAGGACTTTTTGATGTTCTTCTTTTCCTCTTGCTTTTACAAAAAGAAGAATCGTTCCTACTAAATAGAAGGAAGCAGTCATAAAGAAACAAAGTTTATCGTTTAAAGGTCCAAATTTAGAATTTAATAACGTAGAAAGATTAAAGCCTACTCTAGAAGAAACAGATAATTCTTTCATGGCCGGTAAGAAGATGAACGACGATAATAAAATAGAAAGAATCGTCGATAAACCCAGACTAAGAATCGCTTTCTTCCTCGTTTCTTTTTCTCTAAAACAGTATAAATAAATAAGCGAAGAAAAGAAGATAAAGAACAATAGCAGTCCTCCTAGATAAAAGGAGAAGATAAAACAAAGCGTCAACATCACTATATAAAGGGTTGGCTTTTCTAAGTTTAAAAGACGAATTAGTCCCATTAATAATAAAGGGAATAAATAGACAATATCAATCCAAGAAGTGATTTGATAAAGCATTAATTGGTATCCTGAGAAAGCATACAAAATAGCAAGAAATACACTTAAATACGATGGTGCTTTTTTAAAATAAGTACGGATAAAATAAAGACTGGTTAGACTCGATAGCAACACTTTCACGGCAATTAAAATGGAAATCGCCAAATAAATATCACTTCGATCAAATAACAAGATAAGAAAACTTACAGGACTTGATAAATAATAAGCGAATATCCCTAAAAAGTTAATTCCTCCACTCGTGGTAAAGTCGATAAATAAAGAACTATTTCCACGGAACGCATCATAAAAGTGATAATAAAAGGCACATACTTGATCGTGCATATCGCCCCAAATAAGAGAATTATTTCCAAAAGGATAAATCCCTTTTACTAAAAAGAGCACACTAAAAAGGAGTAAAACAATTCCTCCTGTAATGACATAAGGTTTTATTTTAGACCACTTCATAGACTTCACCTATCCTAGTTTCTTTAAATTATTTAAGAATTGTTTACTTCTTAAATAAAGTCCCGTATATTGATCGTAATATAAGTCGATAAATTCTTCGATTTCTTTTTGCACCGACTCACTTACTGATAAAGAAGTAAGTTTAGAAAGATCGACATAAAAGAACAAGCGCATCAATTTAATCATTTTGTCGCTATAGATTTTCTCGTTCTGGTAGCAATTTGCACAAATGTAGCCTCCGTTATCGACACTGATGGTTTTGATGTTCTTGGTGCTACCACAGAGATTACAAGCGTCTACATTCGGTTGCACTCCTAAAAGAGCAAGAAATTTTAATTCGACAATAGACGTTAATAAACTAGGAGAAAGACCTTCATCCATTCTTTTTAAAGCTTCAATTAAAATGGGATAGACTAAATCTTCATCGGTTTGCTTTAAAACTTGTTCAGATAAATCCATAAGATAGGTTGCATAACTGATATTAGTGATATCACTTAAAATGTTTTTAAAAGGAGATAGCACATCGACACAACTTAAAGTGGATAGTCCTTCTTCTTTATAATAGATATGAAAAGTGCCATACGTAAACTTGGAACTTACACTGCGAAGTTTACTTTTTAAGGAACGACATCCTTTCGATATCACATTTATTTTTCCCTTCTCTTTCGTTAAAAGAGAAAGAATTTTAGAAGATTCACTGTAATTGGTTTCACCTATTACAATGCCTTCTACTTTAATAGGATTCATGAAATCACTTCTTTTCTCGTAGTTTCTTAGCTAATAAATAGTAATTAATATTTCCAGTTCTTTGGAATAATTCCCAAATAATTTTATCCATGATTTCACCTCTATTTTTATTTTGAGGGAAATCGTTTATTTTTATTCTTCTTTTAAACCAAACTCTTGTAAATAATTTTCTTTATCACGCCAATTTTCAATCGTTTTGACATACGTTTTTAAAAAGACTTTTTTACCTAAGTATTCTTCTAAATCGATTCTTGCTTCGGTACCAATCTCTTTTAACATGCTGCCTTGTTTTCCAATAATAATTTTTTTTAAGTTATCACGGTCCACAATAATAACGACTCCAATTTCGATATAGTCTTCCTTATCTTCGTAAGACTCCACCATACAAGTCACCGCATGAGGTACTTCTTTATGCGTAAGACGAAGGACTTTTTCACGAACAATTTCACTGATATAGAAATAGTTCGAAATATTCGTAATGACATCGTCTTCATAGATTTTCTCATCACTCGATAAATACTTTTGAACAACTTTAATGATTTCTTTGACGTTATCGCCTTTTAAAGCCGAAATCGGAATAATATCTTCAAACGGATATAAATCTTTATATTCGTTAATTAAAGGAAGTAAATTTTCTTTCTTTATTCGGTCTACTTTATTTAAAAGTAAAATCACTTTCGCGTTACTTTCTTTTAAACGATTTAAGATGAATTGATCTCCTTTTCCAAAGCCACTTTCAACATCGATTAAAAATAAAACAACATCGACTTCTTGAACACTTTGATACGCTTTTTTATTTAAAAGAGTTCCTAATTTATGCACCGGTTTATGAATACCAGGTGTATCGATAAAAACAATTTGACACTCGTCATCCGTATAAATACCTTGAATACTATTTCTAGTCGTTTGAGCCTTATCAGAAGTAATCGCAATCTTGCTTTCTAAAAGAGCATTTAACAAGGTACTTTTTCCTACATTAGGACGTCCTACTAAACTAACAAATCCACTTCTCATTTTAAATCCTCACTTAGAAATGGATAAGGGCACAACTCTTTGATGGTCAAATGTTTTTCAAGACCTGTACTACTATATAAAATAACTTCCTTATCTTCTTCAAAAAACTCAACGAGCACTTGTCTACAAAGAAAACAAGGCGTACTAATTTGATCTTTATCAATCATGACATAAAGTTTTTCAAAATCCCCTTTACGGTACCCTTCTGAAACAGCTTTAGCGATGGCTACTCTTTCTGCACAAATGGTGGCTCCGTAACTAGCATTTTCAATGTTTACTCCGGTATAGCTTGTCCCATCTTTCATGAACACTAGACTTGCTACTCTAAAGTTAGAGTAAGGGGCATAACTTTTCTCTAATAAATTTTTTAATTCTTCTAATCTTTCCATAAATTCTCCTAAAACAACATCAATATTTTGGGAATAAAGATGATACAACCTCCCACAAAAGCGGTAATAGAACAAAGTAACGTCGCCGTGGAAGCGGTATCTTTGGCAATTCGTGCTAGTGGATGTATCTGAGGCATAGCAAGGTCAATCGTTGCTTCAATCGCTGTATTAATCATCTCACTGGCGGCGGTCATTCCGATTACTAAAATGCAAAACAACCATTCCATCGTCGATAAATTAAAATAAAAACCCGCAATAATCACTAATATAGCGGCTACCACAATGATAATCATATTGTGTTCTTCTCTTACCGCGTAAACAAATCCATCAATAGCATGAAAGAAACTCTTTTTATAACGCACCATCGGCGTTCCGGTATCTTTAATACGTATTATTTTTCTTTTTCTAAAGCGATCGAGTAATCCCATATTTTGATAATACCTCCTCTTGTTTTTGAAACATCACTTCTTCATCCTTTTTCTCTTCGTGATTATAGCCTAGTAAATGAAGTAAGCCATGAACGGCTAAAAAAGAAATCTCGCGTTTGAAGGAATGCCCATAACTTTCTGCTTGTTCTCTTGCTTTATCGACGGAAATATAGATATCTCCTAGAATCCGTACTTCCATTTGAATATCTAAATTATCTTCTAAAGCAAAACTAATGACATCGGTTTCTCTATCGATACCACGATACGCCTTATTAATCTCATGTATTTTTTTATTATCAACTAAAATCACATTACACTCGGATTTCTTTACTTTCTCTAATTTTAAAGCGTATTTTAATATCTTTTTTAAATCTTTTTCGACTTTTGAAAAATCTTCACTTGTTTCATTAAACACATATATTCGGTTCATTATACCACCATCCTATAAATATAAACCATAAATACCACAATGATTACGATTGCTACACAGTTTAAAAAACTTTCTTTTTTCATGACTTCTGGTAACCTAGAACGAATCTTATTTAACACATAATAACTCAAATATCCAAGAAGACCTCCTAGAATATTTAAAAGAATATCATCAATATCAAAAATACGTCCAATGAGGTGTTGAGTAACTTCAATAACCATCGATGTAAGCATCGTTATAAGAAGTAATAAATACGGTTTATCTAGTTTTAAATAATAAGACGTAAAAAAGCCAAAGGGAACAAAAAGAAGTAAATTCCCTACGACTTGTTTATAGAATAGCCTACTTCCAAAGGAATACCTAAAGATTTCTCTAAACGGAATAAAATTACTTCCTTCTTTAAAATTCGAAACATCTTGAAAAGTCACTACTTGGAAGAGACATAATATATAAATTAAAAAGAATAAAGCCAAAAGTTCACGATAGAGAACGAATGGTTTTTTATTCTTTACTAGATATATAGTACGAAGTATTGAAAGGGTTAAGGTTGTGACTAAAATCATGGGCCAAGTATAAGAAACAATTCCACGAATCGTATAATTTAACTGATTAATGGATTGCATCATACTTTTCGCCTCTATTCTTTTTTATCTTTATTCATATCAGTTGGGGTAATTTTTTGATATGCGGTAATGTCTTCCTCCACCTTTAAAAATACTTCTACTATTATTTTACTATCTTCTTCTGTAATTTTCAAATCTTTTTGAAAGAGGATACGATCGTTTTTACCTAAACTGGATAAAAGTTTTTCACTAGCTCTCTTTTTAGCTTCTTCAACAGCCTCTTCTTTGATATAATGTTGATCAATTACCTCGAGTTCTTCTTCTGTTACCCAATCGATGGATAAAGGGAATAAACTGTTCTTAATTAATGCTTTTTCTTCCCTCTTTTTATCTTTATACGGTTTAAAATCAAAAAGAGAAAAATGATGATTTAAAAAGGTAATTCCTAGTAATTGTTTTTTATTCCCTGTCTTTTTCTCTTCGTGATAACTTAATGGCATGGAAACCGTTACTTTGTACCACGTCTCTGCCATGACTGTTCCAGTAGATGCTACATATTCTTTTACTTCTTCTTTATTGTGAATCGCCCCTGTAATTAAAAGATCTCCCTTTTTTACATATTGATTCTTTTTAGCCACTATTTCACCCTTAGAAGACTCAATCTTGGTAATTAATCCATCTTTCTTAGCCACAATATCTCTTATCTCTAAAGGCTCTTCTTCCTTATTTAGTTTACGTTCTTCAACTCTTACTATGTATTTAGTACCAACTCGTTCAATCTCAATCCACTCTAAAGTATCTTTATGTTTCTCTAAGATCTCTTCTCTTATTTTTTCCTTTTTCTCAAAAGAAATACAAAAATGTAATCGTTTTATACCATAATTATCTAACTCTTCATATAATAAATCTCTTATTTCTTTTTTCGTATGAACGACTTCTACATCAAAAATAATATTGGAAAGGAACAAAAGTAAAAACAACCCCACGATTAAAGAAATAAAAAAGAACTTTTTCTTCTTTATTTCTTCTGTAACCGCCTTTATTCCTTTTATTTTAACAAGTTTAATTTCGTAAATCGTTTTGATATCTATCAAACGTTCATAATTTTTCTCATCAACCCATACTTCTAAATAATCATTTTCTTCTTTTACTTGTAAAAACTCTAAATGCATTTTTACTAACGATAAGAAAAAACGATGAGGATTTTTTCCTTCTATTCGCACTAAATATTTATTATTAAACATATTTATCCTCCTAACTCAATGGATTTAATTTTCCCCGAGATTAAGATTTCTTGATCTAATAATTTTTGAATAGAAAGATTTTCTCCTTTTATAATCATGAGTCCTAAATCACATCTTAAAGAAATACGTGCCTCTTCTAATACTAAAACTTCTAAGTAATTAACAACATTTAATTTTTCGTTTTGATAACTAAAGTGAAAGACATTATCTATACAGTAATCTCTTATTTCTCTAAACATAGTCTCACCTATCAAAGTATATGTAAAAAAGCCTTAACTTAGAAAAAGAAAAAACAGTACAAGCAACATGTACTGTTATTCCTATAGTTCCTAATATTTGAAAAAATGCTACTAACTAGAAAATTGTTTTCATGATTTACGTTCATTACTTCCTTTACTTATTACATTCTAGTTAATGATTAACATAATCTTAGTGTACTT
>CANRHM010000022.1 GCA_947630415.1 uncultured Bacilli bacterium
GGTTGTATCTGAAATCTTAGAAAGTAATGGTAGTAGTAGCCAGGCAAGTATCTGTGCTGGATGCATGAGTTTAATGGCAGCAGGTGTTCCTATCAAAGCACCGGTTGCAGGAATTGCCATGGGACTTATCACTTCAGGAAAAGACTATACGATTTTAACCGATATTCAAGGAATGGAAGATCACCTAGGTGATATGGACTTCAAAGTAGCAGGAACCCGTAATGGTATTTGTGCTCTTCAAATGGATATTAAGATTAAAGGAATTACGAAGAAAATCTTAAAGGAAGCGCTTGCTCAAGCTAAGGATGCTCGTTTAAAAATCTTAGATGTCATTCAAAAACAAATTAAGGAACCTCGTAAAGAAGTAAGTAAGTATGCTCCTAAGACGATGATCTTTATGATTAAACCGGAAAAGATTAAAGATGTTATCGGTAAGGGTGGCGAAATGATTACGAAGATCATTTGTGAATCTAGTAATGTTACCGATGTTAACAACATCAATGCCGTTAAAGTTGACTTAGAAGACGATGGACGTGTTATTATCTATCATACCGATCAAGCCATTATCGATGAGACGGCTCGTCGTATTCAAGAAGTCGTAAGAGAAGCCGAAGAAGGAAAAATCTATACAGCTAAAGTAGTCAAAGTAGAAGACTTCGGATGTTTCGTTCAACTATGGCCTGGATGTGAAGGAATGGTACATGTATCTCAACTTGCTAAAGAACGGGTTAACAAGGCGAGCGATGTTGTCAAAGTAGGAGACGAACTGGTTGTTAAATGTTTAGGCTTTGATAAAAAGGGAAGACTTAACTTCTCTAGAAAAGATGCTTTTAAACCAGATAAGAAAGAGAAGAAGGACTAGTTTTAGTCTTTTTCTTTTGGTTCTAGGTGTACCTAAAAAACCATATAGTTAAATAGGTGAAGATGATGAAACGTTTCTTTTCAATGCTTGGGGTCACAGTACTCGTACTTTTTAGTTTTTATTACACGGAACAAGTGGCTCTTTTTGTACGATCCAAAGACCCTTTGTATCAAGAAATCGTCGCTCATCAAGATGAATTTTTAATCTCTTCCGTCAATGCAACGGTCGAAGATGAAAATATTATTCCCGGTTCTTATGGAAAAAAGATTGATGTGGAGTCTTCCTACAATAACATGATTCGACTAGGGGAATATAACGAAAGTCTTTTAGTCTTTGAAGAAGTGATTCCCGACATCAGTGTGCAAAAACAGTATGACAAATACATCATCAAAGGAAATCCTGCAAGGGATGCCGTTGGTTTTGTCTTTGCGGTCGAAGATGATACCTATATTAATCAAGTTGCCTCCATTTTAAGAACAAAGGATGTTAGTGCTACTTTCTTTGTCGATGGTACTTGGGCTGAAAACCATATGGATACGTTGGATGATCTTGCTAAAAATGGAAATCAAATCGAAAATCTAGGCTACGATGGATCTTATCAAAAAGAACGTTTGCTTTGGACCAATAATCTAATTGAATCCATTTCCAAAGTAGAACCTAAATATTGTTTTACGAAATATAGAAATAGTAGTACACTCGATCTTTGTAGTAGTTATCATATGTACACGGTAAGACCAACCATTCTAGCAGGAAGTTATCCTTTTTCTAAAGTAAAACAAAATCTCACCAAGGGAGCGATTATCTATTTAGACTTGAATCGCACAACTACCAAAGAACTAGGCACCATCATCAGCTATATTCAACAAAAAGGGTATCGCATTGAGACCTTATCCCGTCTTTTAGCCGAAAATGAAATTATCGATAAATAGATTTGCCAAAAAGCACATTTTATGATAAAATGTATGTTGATGAAGGATTCTTCATACAATAAAAAAGGAACATTCAATATGTCCTTGTTGAGTGTTGCCAAACTAATTGTTGGTTTCCACCTAATTCATTGGATGAGTTAGGTGGATTGCTTTTATATCAGTACTATAACTAGTAAAAATAATAAAAGGAAGATTATTATGATTAAAGATAGAATTAAAAAATCCTTCTTATGCATAGCATCGCCTCCCTTCAATTTATGAAGTTTGGCTCCACCCAACTTATTAAATGTTCCTAATTTCATTATAACAAATTAACTAATAGTTAACTATTGGAAGTTTTTGGTAAAATAACTTCTTTTTTTATGGCATTTCCTTGATAAATAAAGGAAAAATCTTCATTTTAACACCTTTTTCTTGTTTGAAAACGCTAGTTATAGTATAATTTTATTAGTGAAGATAGGAGTGTTTTACCTATGTATTTAAAAGAAATAGAAGTAAGTGGGTTCAAATCGTTTGCTGATAAATTACGTCTTACCCTAGATAACAGTATCACTTGTATTGTAGGCCCTAATGGAAGTGGAAAAAGTAATATTGTCGATGCGGTACGTTGGGTATTAGGAGAGCAATCGGTTAAGAGCCTTCGTGGAGAAGGAGCTATGACCGATGTTATTTTCTCAGGTAGTAAAACGAGAAATGCGCTAAATGTTGCTAGTGTTTCACTTCTTTTTGATAACCACGATCATTATTTAAACATTCCGTATGAAGAAGTATCGGTTAAAAGAAGAGTTTATAGAACAGGTGAAAACGAATACTTTTTAAATGGGGATAAATGTCGTCTTAAGGATATTACCGATCTTTTTATCGATAGTGGAATTGGTAAAGAATCGTTTAACATTATCTCCCAAGGCGAAGTCCAAAAGATTTTATCCAATTCACCGTATGAGCGAAGAGTGATTTTTGAAGAAGCTGCTAGTGTTTTAAAATACAAAAAAAGAAAAGAAGAAGCTCTTCGTAAATTAGATAGGACACATCAAAATCTAGAACGTGTGGATGATATTATTGCCGAATTAGAAAATCAGTTAGGACCCTTGGAAGAACAAAGTAAAAAAGCCAAAGTCTATTTAGAAAATAAAGAAAAGCTAGAACAAATAGAAGTTGCTTTAATTACCTATGACATGGATCAAATGAACGACCATTACCAACGAAGTAAAAAAAGAGTAGAAGAGTTAAACCAAAAGATCTTATCTCTTCGTAACGATAGTACGGATGTAGAAGTGGTTCGTTTAAAAGCCGAACTCATGGATATGGATAGTACCCTAAATAAAGAAAATCAAACGCTTTTAAGTCTTACCCAAGAAGAAGAACGTCTAAACGGAGAAAAACGTCTTTTAAAAGAGCGGACAAGCCTTGATGCCGGTAACCAAAAAGTACACGATAAAGTAAGTTCCCTAACCGAAGATGAATTACGGTTAAAAACCGAAATCAGTCTTTTAGAACAAGGTTTGAGTGATTTAACTCTAGCCATTCAAAAAGAAAGAGAAAAAGAAAATAAAGAAAACGAAGTTCTTGCTACTTTACATCGTCAAAAAGAAGCTTTTCAAAAAGAACAGAGCAATAAAGAAAGAGAACAGGTTACCCTTTCACATCAAATTACTTTTTTAGCAAATCAAATTGAAAGTAATGCTTCTCTTCCTTCGAGTGTCAAAGCAATTTTGAATCATCCTAAATTAAAAGGGGTATATCAAGTCATTGGTAACTTATTAAAGACGGAAGAAGCTTATTCTAAAGCGTTAGAAGTGGCCCTAGGTGCTAGTAAAAACTTTTTAGTGGTAGAAAATGAACTCGTTGCTAAAGATGCCATTAACTATTTAAAAGAAAACAAATTAGGAAGAGCTACTTTCTTTCCTTTAAATGTGATTAAACCTAAAGGAATTGATTCGGAGACGGAAGAATTGTTGACTCAGGAAGATGCCTTTTTAGGAACCGCTGACACACTCATTACGTACGATAATAAGTTTCGGGATATCATGTTAAATCAGTTGGGAAATGTTTTGGTGGTTCGAACGTTAGATGATGCAAACCGTATCAGTAAAAAGATTCATGGTCGTTATAAAGTAGTTACGCTTGATGGAGAAATTATCCATGTGGGAGGAAGTATCACTGGTGGAAGTTTAGGTTATACCAAGAGTTCTATTACCGAAAAATTTGAACTTGAAAAATTAAAACGTAACCAGGAAGAGATCAAAAGTGTCTTAAGTGAACTTGAAAAAAGTTTGGAGCAATTAGATAAAGAAATTGAAGCCCAAGAAAAGAAACTCTATGAATTAAAAGGATCTACTTATCTATTAGAAGAACAAGATGTGAGTAGAAGTAAAGAAATCGAAGAAAAGAAACAGCTTTTGTCTTCTGTTCAAAACGATTTAGAAAGTTTTTCACATGTTATCGATCAATCTTTATCGGTACAAGAAGAAAAGGTCATGCAAGACTACTATGAAGTGGTTAAACAAAAAGAAGAGACGATTTCCTTGATTAAGAAGACCACGAAAGAAAAAGATGAGGTTCAAAGAAGAATCGACGAACTAGATGCCAAGTATCGTCTTTCCAGTAGTGAGCTTCGTAACCTTGAAAGTGAATTAAAACAAAAAGAAATTGAAATAGGACGAATGGATGTTCAACTGGATCATTATTTAACAACGTTAAGTGAAGACTACGAATTGACGTACGAAAAAGCAAAACAAAATTATCACTTAGAACTAGAGGAAGAGGAAGCTCGTAAAAAGGTGGCTCTCTACAAGAGCAATATTAAACAAATTGGTATGGTGAACTTAGACTCCATTGCTTCCTTTGAACAAGTAAATGAGCGATTCCAATTTTTGACGAAACAAAAAGAGGATCTATTAAATGCCAAGGAGACTTTATTAGAGATTATTAACGAAATGGATGGCGTGATGAAAGAAGAATTTAAAACGACGTTTGATGCCATCAATAAAGAATTCCAAGGGGTCTTTAAACAATTATTCCATGGTGGAAACGCTTCATTAAAATTAACGGATCCAGAGCATTTATTAGAGACCGGAGTAGAAATTATTGCAAGTCCTCCAGGAAAGAAATTAACAACCATTTCGCTCTTATCGGGGGGCGAAAAAACACTTACCGCCATCAGCTTACTCTTTGCTATTTTAAATGTTCGAAGTGTTCCCTTCTGTTTATTCGATGAAGTGGAAGCAGCACTTGATGAAGCCAATGTCGATCACTTTGGAACCTACTTAGACCATTACAAAGATAAGACGCAATTTTTACTCATTACCCATAAAAAGAAGACGATGGAATATGCTAAGACGTTGTATGGAATTACGATGCAAGAGTCCGGTGTATCCAAACTTGTAAGTGTCCGTTTAGAAAATATGAAAGAAGCTGCCTAAGGGTAGTTTTCTTTTTTTTGTAATAAAAGTGTCTATCCCGATAGTAATTTATAGAAAAGTGAACAAATTAGTGATACAATTATATTAATAATAGAGGAAGAACGATTGTAGGTGGTTTTTGTGTTAGAAAAAATGAGTTTACAACAATTTAGAAAAACTAAAGAGCAAATGATGAATCTTGTTCAGAAAGCAAATGATGAATACGAGAAAAATAAGGACAATGCTACTTATGATAATGCGGCCCATGAACAGGAATTACTCGAAGCCTATTCCGGCCTTCAAGATCAATTGTTATCCCATGATTTAAGTGAGATTCCTTTTGAAGAATGGAAAGGATTAGAAATTTTTTCGGATGAGGCACACCCCGCCAACTTTTCGAAAACAAAGGCCAATATCGATTTTGCTCTTCTTAAATATTATGGAAATGGAAATTTCAAAGGATGTCATGTCCGAAATCTAGATCAAATTCCTAATTATGTAACAGTGGATCCCGATAGTTTTGATGATGAGACCATTAATCAAAATCCATCTTTATTTTTATCGACCAGTTTTAGTAAGGAATTTAGAGATAAATATTATCATGGTGCTTTAGCTATCCAAGATTTAGCCAATTTATCACCTAGTCAAATCGAAGAATTAAAAAACAAAAGAGTGAATTCCTTTAAAGGTTGTAGCACGTATTTAGTAGAACTATTAGGCTTAGAAAAAGTTGTTCAATTATATAAACACTCTACGATAGAGTTTGAAACTCTTGATCAAATACTAGAACCTATTATAAGCCTTGATTATATTAGTCATCAATTCAATAAACAGAATGAAAAAGAACTTTTATCTTATAAACATCTTTATGAAGAACTAAAAAAAGTAGAAGTTGCCGATGTAAAAGAGGCTGTTTTTGATTTTGCAAAACGACAAATTATAGAGGAACGCTTTCCCCTTGTCCAACGGAAATATCCTAAATTGTTTATCGAAGAAAATAAAGATTTGTTTTTAATAGATGTTCCGATCGATGAAGAAGTAAAGCAAAGATATTTTTCTAAACATTTAACATTTCAAGATGTGCTTAAATATCGAACTCAATTTGAAACTATACCCATCGATAACTTTATGGAAAATACTACTCCTATTGCTACCACTTTTGGAATAGGAAAACTTCAAACTTTAATAGAAAAGCATCCAGATGTGTTTATGCATATTGCCCAAAAAAAAGATTTAAATCTATTGTGGAGGGCCTTTCATCCTAGTAACGATTTAGAAAAAAGTTTTAGAAGAACAGTAAGGGATTATTATTTAGATTATTATAAAATAGATGATTCAAATCCTCAAGTAGAGGAGGATCCTTTTGCTTGGTTATCTTCTATGCATTTTCAGTTTGTAAAAAAATTACGCACACCTAGTGATTTATGGAATTACAATGATTCTATGGTTGTACTTAGTAGAGTACAAACCAATGCTTTTGATATTTTAGGTATTGAGCAGATTAAACAGTTTGAACAAGAAACAGGCTTTTTTACGCATGAAGGACGTACTTATACGAATGGTTTAGAAATGTTAGATGCCGTTGGTGATTATTTATTAACGCATAAAAAAGATTATTTATTAGAACTTGGAATTGATTTTCACGATGGTGATTTGCCTTATGAAGAATGGAAAAATCAATTTGCAAAATGTTTAGATAACATGCGTAAGAACAACTTTTTTACAGATTTTACAGCTTACGATTGGATGGAGGGAAACTTTCGAAATCAACACCCCGAATTATTTATTTCTAAAGATGCGCCTAAAGAATTAAGAACCTATTTTTATAAAAATGGTATAACTCCTTTGTTTTTACATGCTCGTAAAGAATACATTCCTTATCTCATAGATAAAAACTTAGAAAATACCCTCAATGCCACCATTGAGTTAATGCTTCCTGCTTTGATGGATGCGAACGGAAATATCCTTCCTAGCAAGGAAAATTTTATTAAGGAGTACGTCGCTCGTTATGGGAATGAAAAACTATTACAGTTGGTTTCCAAATATGGAGATGTTTTATCGAATATTACCATTTCTAGTATGCACCATGAAATAGATAATGAATCATCCATTGAGCAAGCTATAAAAACGGCTATTTATAATAAAATTATACATTCGGATGTACGTTATGGCTATTTAGTAGATACGCCTGATTTTGTTCAAACGTATCCTGATCTTTTCGTTCGTTTCGATGATTTACCTAATCTAACTCAAGAAGAAAAACAACGCTTAACGAATGCTTTTTATAGTCGCACCTTAAGTTATGATGATATACGACAACATAAAGAATTGATTCCTTTTTTAAAAGATAAAAATTTACATATTGCTTTTGGAAAACCGAGTAAGACCTCTACCTATAATAGAAAATTAGATCTAGAGTTAATCGATGTTTTTGGCAATGAAGCATTTTTGAATTTATGTAGTAAATACGGAAGATATATGAACAACGTTTGGAAACAATTGAATGATGAAACCGTTCTTGAAAATGGACAGTATAAAGATACTCTTACTAAGAAGATGCTTTCTATCGAAGATATGAAAAGCAAAATCGAAAATATTATTGCTTATCAATGTAAAACAGGAAATCTAGATTATAATCCTACCGATGCACCTTCCTTTTTAAAAGAGCAATATCCTTCCTTGTTTTTAAATAAGGATGCTCCTTTAGCATTACAAGAAGTCTTTTATAATCGTGGTTTTACGCATCCTTTAACGTTTAAGTTATTACAACAACATAAAGAATGGACGCCTTTTTTAGAAGGGAAGAATCTTGTTCCTGCTCTTTTAAGGGGAAGTCAATACAAAGATAGCATGATGCATTATTTCCAAGTGTTTGGAGAAGAGAAAGCCCTTAACTTAGGTATTCATAGAGCCGATACTGTGATGGCTATGATCGATGCACGTCAAGTAGATAAAATGAAAGATTGGTATGATAAAACAGGTAAAAAATTTATTCCCGATGTGGTCGTTATGCAAAACTTTTCTCTTGATGAATCGGATAAATTCTTAACTTCAGGAGCCAATTGGGGAAATTTAATGCGTATTAAGAGTTTTGCTAGTACCTTAGAGGGAAGAGACGCCATGTTAAAGCTTGCATATTCTTTTGGTGCTTTTGACCATGATCAGCGAGGCTTTAAAAAATTGCAAGACTTATTAACTAATCTTCCAAGAAAGATTGATGAAAGTCAAAGTTATATCTTTCATAATTTAGATATGCAAATAGATCAATCTTGTCAAAGAGCATTCTTCTTTTCAAATCCTTCTTTAGATAGTGAAACCGCTTATAATCAAATGATGGCTTATGTCGAAAAAAATCAAAACAAGTTATTTGATAATATTATATGGACTCCACTTTTAAAAACCTTAAAAGAAGAAAATGTAGTTGATTTTTCAAAACCGATACTATCTCAAATTTATAAAGAAAATGAAGATGGAAGTCTTTCTTTAGCCATCAATCCACAGAGTTGTCCTAAATCTTCTCAAATGTTAAGAGAAATCTTGGGGGTTTTTAGAGAACTTCCTATTTTAACTCCTACCAAAGCGCATCAATTATTTGGAGGATTTGATTTAAAATATGATGTCCATTTTAGAGAGTTTTTATTAGCCAATATAGACGAAGTGTTATCTACTCCTAAAGGAAATTATATTGCAAGCATTCAAAAACAATTTACGGATATCAGGTCCATCAATAGCAATCGAAGTTTGACCCTCGATTTAGCTATTAGTTATGTTCAGACCAATAAATATACTTCTGTTCAAACAGGAAATGAAAAAGTGGCTGAAATTGCTGCCATTGCAGGTTACTCTCAAGAAGATTTTAATACGTTACAAGAGATTTATAATTATGGAAGACAAAGGACCTTTAGTAGTATTCCAAGAATTGAAAAACAGGCCGAAAAAAGAAGTGGAACTTATCGTTATGAAACTTTAAAATTAGATGATCCACTTGCTATGGCTATTGGTACGTTAACCGATTGTTGTCAGGAATTAAACAATTGTGCTGAAATGTGTATGGAACATAGTATGGTTGATAAAAATGGTCGTGTCTTTGTAATTAAAGATGAATTAGGACAAATTGTAGCTCAAAGTTGGGTTTGGCGAAATAAGGATGTGCTTTGTTTTGATAACATTGAAATACCGGATAAAACTTTTACAAGAGTTACAAGAGAAAATCCAGACTTGGGTAGACAAGGATTTACCGATGAAATCTTTGAAATCTATAAGCAGGCTGCTAAAGATTTAATAGAAGAAGATGAAAAGAGTTATCAGGCCCTTTTAGAAAGAGGACAAATTACCATAGAACAATACGAAGGATTACGACTAGGCAAAGTTACAGTCGGTTTAGGTTATAACGATATTGCAGAGTCTCTTCAAAAAAATGCTACGGTTGATACCAGTATGGTTGCAAGACCGCTTCCGTTTGAAGCGCCTGTCAACTTGTCAAGAGCACTTTATACTTCGGATTCGATGACGCAATATATTTTAGATGAAAGATCTGATCGAAAGGAATATACGGGAGAAACACTTCCTATTTATCATGATCGTTATACAGAATATCAAGATGATAATTTCTCTTACAAAGACTTACTTACGTTAAAGAAATTGGAAATGGCTACCAAGGGGGACTTAACTTACTTAGAAACTTCTTCCATAAATAATTCTGATCATATTGTTACTTCTCTTGCTTACAACTATGATTTAAATCCAGATACGACTAGGGTTATTATGAATCCTAACTTTGCACTTATCTATGATGTGAATGAAAATAAAATAAAAGTTGGAGATTTATTCTTTAATACAGAAATTCCGAATCAGAAGGAGGATATCGAAAGTAAGGTTGCTTTACAAATCAAATTAGCTTTCGATCAACTGGGTAAAGAAAAAGAAATCGATACCACTTCGTTAGATGAAAAACAAAAAACTATGGTTTCAAAAGCGATGGGATTAGCCGATGAAATCGATAGTGAAAGGGGAGTAGGCCATGCAAAATAAAGACATTCATACCATTATCAGTGATGCTTTAGGAATCGATAAAAAGGAACTTATAGGAAATCTAGATGCTATTTTGCAATCTTTACAGAAGGCCATAGAAAAAAATAAAGAAGCGCTTCTTCAAGCGAATAAAATCGATCAAAAAAATAATAATGGATTTATACTTGATTTTAATATTATTCATAACCTATTTGCTTTGGTAAGTAAAGAAAATGTAGTCTATGGCCAAGTTACTTTATCTCAAAAAGACGATGATAAAAAACTCATGTATGGTAAACAAATCATGGATAAAGGAAATGTTGTTATTATTTATGATGGAAATCCTTATGTCCTAATTGAAATGATTTTACGGAATCTTTTAGCAGGTAACACCATGATTTTTTCAAATAGAGGATACATGTATGGAACAAATCAGTTACTAATAGAAATTACCCAAAGTGTTTTAGAAAAATTTAGTATCGAAAGAAATTTAGTACAACTTTATGTAAGTGAAACGTTCGATGAACTTTTAGCCAATTATGCCAATATTGATTTGGTTGTTTGTATAGGAGATCGCACCTTACAAAACACTATTTTACAAAAAAGTAAAAATGAAATACTAACCAGTGGCTATGAAAACTTTGATTTATATATTGAAGATGCTTCTCACCTTGATTTCTTAAATCAAATCCTAAAGACGGGATTAAATATACAGTTATATATCAACAAGGATGTTCATTTAGACCAAGCAAATGCACTTATTGTTGAGGATATCGAAGAAGCCATTGCTCAAATGAATTACAATGGACATAAGTATAGTGCTGCTATTTTTACTACCTCTTTTACCAATGCTTCTCAGTTTATTCGTGAAGTAAAAGCAAGTAAGGTCATGGTCAATACGAGTCCTACCGTTGAACGGTTACTCGATATTGAACAAGATGATTTATATAACGAAAAAATCATTATCTATCCTTTATCTTTTAAATTTGATGATCATAAAGATGAAGTTAAAATAAGCGATGAATAAGTACAAAAGAGGTATAAAAAATGAAAGCAATTCTTTGTTTAGATGATGACTATGGTATTTCTTTCTTTGGCAAAAGACAAAGTCAAGATAAGAACTTACGCCTTAATTTAAAGAATTATCTTAAAGAGAATAAAATCTATATGAAACCTTCTAGTGCATCTTTATATCAAGATATTTTAAAAAACATAGTAGAAACAAATGACTTTCAAAATCTTTTGGATGAGTATGTTTTATTTGAAGAAGATATCCATCCTTATATCGATAAAATAGATACCTTAATTCTTTATTTTTGGAATCGAATTTATCCTAAAGATGTTTATTTTAATAAAGCGATTTTATCTTTTTATAAAGAAGTAGATCGATGTGAATTCGTAGGTACTTCTCATGAGAAGATAACTAGAGTCATTTATAGGAAGGAGGATACTGATGCGAAAGAGAAAGAATAATCTTTTCTATTCCATTATTACGTTAGTTCTTCTTTTGGTGATGCTTGGTACTTCATATGCTTTTCCTACTTCCAAAAGTGAAGATATTCCACTTATTACCATGGAAGAAATTCCTATTTATAACAATACGCCTTATGTAGCAATTAACCAAAATGTTCCTTCTTTTAAAGAAGAGGAGTTAACTACGACTTCTTATGAAAAATATAGTGCATTAGATTCCCTTGGAAGAGCGGGAGTTGCCGTAGCTAATATTGGAATAGACTTAATGCCTACCGAAGAAAGAGGAAGTATTTCTTCCATTAAGCCATCGGGATGGCATACCGTGAAATATGATTTTGTCGATGGAAAATACTTGTATAATAGGTGTCATTTGATTGGTTACCAGTTGACGGGAGAAAACGCCAATATTAAAAATTTAATCACCGGTACTAGGAGTATGAATGTCAAAGAAATGCTTCCTTTTGAAAATATGGTTCATGACTATATTGTAGAAACAAAAAATCATGTTCTTTATAGAGTAAGTCCCATCTATGAAGGAAATGATTTAGTAGCAAGAGGTGTTTGGATTGAAGCGGAGTCCATCGAAGATAGGGGAGAAGGAATTTCTTTTTCTGTCTTTGTCTTTAATGTAGAGCCTGGTGTAACCATCGATTACCGTACAGGAGAAAGTAATATTTCTTAAAACAAAAAGACGATTTTTTTCGTCTTTTTTTAATAGTAGTAATAAGGTGGATAGAAGTAATTGGTGTTATTGTAATAAGGGTAAGGATAGTAGTTTGGATAGGTTGGATAATAATTTGGGAAATTGTTGTTATTGGGTCTACTTCCGACTAGTGCGCCACCTGCTAGACCACCTAGCAAAAAAGGCACCACAAATCCACCTGCACGACTATCTTGACCATAAGTTTGTATTTGGTTTCTTCTTCCAAAACGCATATTCCTTGGCGTTTGGTACATATTATAATTAGGATACATAATAATACTCCCTTCTATGGTATTTTATGTGTTATAATATAATTGGTGAGGAGAATTAAGATGGATGAAAAAATAAAAAAATTAGCACATACGATCGTACATTATTCGCTCGATTTAAAAAGGGGCGAAAAAGTGTTAATTACTTTTCAAACGGAAGAACCGAAACCTCTTGTCAAAGCCTTAATTAAAGAGATTACCGATTGTGGTGCGGTTGCTTCTTACATCATGAGTGATTCTGAATTAAGTAGTCTTTTAACGGAGCGAACGGATGAAGCCCGCATTGCTTTAACGAAGAAGCAAAAAGAGTTTGAAGTCGAAAACTTTGATGCTTTTATTTCGATTCAGTACCGTGTCAACGATTACGAAAATCATTTAGTAGATAAAAGTATTACCAAAGCCTTAGGACTTGCTTTAGAAAAAAGTCAAGATATTCGTATTAACGAACGAAAATGGGTATTATTAAATTATCCATCTCCACTTGATGCATATAAGGCTTCGATGAAAATCGATGAATTTAGGGAATTTGCTTTTGATGTTATGACCGTTGATTATAGTGCCATGGAACAAGACATTAAACCATTAAAAGAATTGATGGATAAAACGGATAAAGTAAGAATTGTGGCACCGGGAACGGATCTTACTTTCTCGATTAAAGGCATGGGTAGTATTCCTTGTGTAGGGGATAAAAATATTCCGGATGGAGAGCTTTATTCGGCTCCAGTTCGTGATAGTGTCAATGGAACGATTACTTATAATACACCAAGTCCTTATCAAGGAACCATCTTCAATCACGTTTCTTTAACTTTTAAAGATGGAAAAATAGTTAAGGCTACCGCCGATAATGACGTAGAAAGACTAAATCAAATTTTCGATACCGATGAAGGAGCAAGATATGTAGGAGAATTTTCTTTAGGATTCAATCCGAAGATTCTCTATCCAATGGGCGATATCTTGTTTGATGAAAAGATTTTAGGAAGTTTGCACTTTACACCTGGAAGAGCGTATAAAGATTGTTATAATGGAAATGATTCTGCTATTCACTGGGATATGGTGTTGATTCAACGAAAAGATTATGGTGGAGGAGAAATCTATTTTGACGATGTTTTAATTCGAAAAGATGGTGTTTTTGTCTTACCGGAATTAGAAAAATTAAATTATGGTTATCATAATGATTAGGAGGAAAGAAAATGGAAGCTGTTTTAAAGGTAGAAGGAATGCACTGTGAAGGATGCGAAAATCGTATTCAAAATGCAGTCAGTAAAATCGATGGAGTAGAGGAAGTAAAAGCTTCTCATGAAAAAAAAGAAGTAAAATTAAC
>CANRHM010000023.1 GCA_947630415.1 uncultured Bacilli bacterium
AAAGTTCCTTGGATACTTCAATTCCACCGGTATCAATTAAATAAAAGGAATAATCTTGATACTTTGCTTCCCCATAAATACGGTCTCTTGTAACCCCAGGGGTATCTTCGATAATTGAAATCTTTTTACCTAAGATTTTATTAAACAACGTACTTTTTCCCACATTGGGATGTCCAACTAGACTAACGGTAGGAATCATAAAAACACCTCCTTCTTAAATCGTTATTAGTATAGCAAAAAAAAGAAGAAATCTCAATGGTTTCTTCATCGGTTTATTTTTGTATACATAAACCAAAGTGCTCAACTTCTTCAATTTTTTCTTTGTAAATGATTTCGCCTAATTCAAGATAAGGTATAAAATGTTCAATTTTATCTAGAGGGGTGTAGTAATTTCCTTTGTAGTAATAAAGAGGATGACACGTCTCGATATAATCAAAGTTATCACATTTTAAAAAGAAAGGTTGATCAAGATAGATAATAATTTTTAAATCAATGGTAAAAAAATCAAAATCGATGTCGTCTATTTTCTTAAGTTCTATAAACATGCCAATACGTTTATTCACATAGATTTTTACTTCGTAATAGCCTAATAAAGTAATGCCATATATTTTACGTAATCTCAAAACCAAAGACTTCGCATACTCACTAATCTCTTCTTTAGAAGTAAAATCCACTTCCTTTGTATAAGCTTTATTTAAATAAATTTGATAACCTTCATCCACTTCATAGATTCGCACCTTAGACCACCTAAAATAGCATATGAAAAAGTGCTTCTTTTGGAAACGCTTAAGTCCCCTTATTTATTTAAATATTTAAAGCGTCTCTATGACTAACTCTTCAATCCGTTTTAACACATCATCTCGTCCTAATTTAGTGACACTTGAGAAAAGAATTAACTCATCTCCCATGACTAAATCTAGGGTGTCTAAAATGGCTTTTTTATTTTTCTCTTTTTTACTAGCTCCTACTTTATCGACTTTGGTGGCTACAACGGTCACAGGGATATTGTAGTACTTTAAGAAATGATACATTAAAACATCATCTTCTGTAGGTTTCATACGGAAATCAACCAACATGAAAACGCGTTTCATATTTTTTCTTGTTTCGAGATAAGCTTCAATCATTTTACCGAATTTTTCTTGTACTTTACGGTTTACGGCAGCATAGCCATACCCTGGAACATCGACTAAATAAAATTGATTGTTTACTAAATAGAAGTTAAGTGTCTGGGTTTTTCCAGGCATACTTGATATACGAGCAATATTCTTACGGTTGACTAAAGCATTGATAAAACTACTTTTTCCAACATTACTTCGTCCAACCAATAAGAACTCTGGTTTTTCGCCTTCCGGATATTGACTGATTCGAACTGCACTAATTTCTAAATCCACACTATTAATCTTCATTTTGAGTCTCCTCTTTCTTTTCAATATATTGCTTAGTCACTAAGTCAAGTTCTTTAATAAGGCTATCTACTTCATCCATCGTCATGACTCTAGCACCGGATGCATATTTATGTCCGCCTCCATTGTATCTTTCTGCAACTTGATTGATAACAGGGCCACGGGAACGAATATTGATTTTAAACAAATCGTTTTTCACATCTTCTGAAACAATGATCCAAACTAAGTAATCTTCTACATAATTGAAACTATTGACAACGTTTCCTGCCGCTCCGGCATCGGCTTTAAACTTTGTAAGTAATTCATCGCTTAATTTAATAAAAGCAACCCCATTATCGGTAATCGTCAAGTTCTCGGCAATATAACCTTGTAAACGAAATTCATTTAAAGGACGCATATAAATCTCTTGATAGATCTTCTCTAGATCTAAAGGATAATCTTCTAAAAGATGAGCCACCAAATTAAAGGTTTTAGGTGTCGAATTGTTAAATGAAAAACGATTGGTATCACAAATCAGTCCAATAAAGAGTTTACGAGCAATCGAGGCATTCATTTTTAAAGGACTTTGATTGATAAGTTCAAGTATTAATTGAGATGCACTACTGGAAGTATCATCGATCCACTCCAAAGAAGCAAAGGTTTCGATATAAGGATGATGATCTATTTTAATACATGTATCATACATGGATGGATCTGCTGAATCGATTCTTCTTTTATCTGGGGTATCCGTTACAATCAATAAAGCATTCTTTGGAACCTCTTCTAGTTTATCTAGTTTTCCAATGTAACTAAATTTGCTGCTGCCACATCCTATCGCATACACTTTCTTTTTAGGGAAAGTAAGTTCAATAGACTCTTTTAAAGCAAGTTGACTCGATAATGCATCGGGATCTACTCCAATGTGTCTTGCAATCACAATCGTATCGTATTTCTTAATAGTACGATAAATTTTTTTAATCATAATAAACTTCCTATCTAAATGATCTTCACAGTCTCAAGAGCGATCATTAACTCTTCTTCACATGGTACTACCCATACTTCTATTTTAGAAGAAGTACTACTAATTTTTCCAAAAGTAGAAAGGGTATTTTTATTTTGATCTAGGTCTAGAACAACGCCTAAAGGAAGCAACTGTTCCATAATTTCTTGTCTAATCCAAGGTACTTCTTCTCCAACGCTCGCCGTAAACACCATTACATCGATTCCACCTAGTGTAACATAGTATTCACTAATGTATTTGACAATGGATGAAATGTATTTTTGTAAAGCAAGATAACTTCGTTCGTTTTTGGAAGAAAGTGACTCTACAAGATCTCTTACATCACCCGATAGACCACTAATTCCTAATAAGCCTGATTCTTTATTCAAAACTTCCATGACTTCATCAATATCTCGTTTTTCTTTTTCCATCATATAAGGAATAATCGAAGTATCAATGTCCCCTGCACTTGAAGCCATCATAGCTCCTGAAAAGTGCGTAAAGCCAATCGATGTATCCACACATTTTTTATCTTTAATAGCCGTGATACTGGTCTCTTTTCCAAGGTGACAAGAAACGATTTTTAAATGGTCATTTTTCAAATAATCAGAGATTTTTTCTGTAACATAGTTATGGTTTATTCCATAGGCACCATACTTTCGGATTCCATAGTTTTGATACCATTCATAGGGAACTGGATAAAGATATCTTTCTTCTTTCATCGTTTGATGAAACGACGTATCAAAAACGGCCACCATCGGTGTATTCGGTAATGCTTTTTGAAAAGCCACAATCATGGCTACTTCTTTAGGATTATAAATCGGCGCTAAATCATTTAGTTTTAATATCTCTTGTAAAACTTCATCGTTAATTAAGACCGCTTCTTTATATTTTTCTCCTCCCTGATTGATACGATGTCCTATTCCTTTAATTTCCTCTAAGGAAGAAATCACTTCTAAACTCCTTAATTTATCTAGCAATAGGTTTATGGCGTCATCAAAATCTTTAATAACAACTTCTTGCGTTATTTTTTCTTCTTTATAATCAAAGGTGTAACTTCCACCTTCCATACCAATTCGATCAAAGATACCACGAATTAATACCTTGTTTGTATCCATTTCAAATAGACTAAACTTAAAAGAGCTACTTCCGGTATTCACAGCCATAATCTTCATAGTATAACCTCTTTCTAATTCACTTCTATTTTAACATAAAGTCCCATCTTTGCAAACAAAAAGACTTAAGAATCTAAGTCTAGTCCTATTTACTTTACTTTCATATATCCACGATCTTCCATTTCACTTTGAATAGCATTTAGTTGTTCCTGAAAAAAATTAATTTCTAATCCTAATTCAGGGTGACTTAAGCGAAATAAATTAAAATGTTCTTTTAGTAAAGTAAATCGTTTTGGAAGGGTTAAAACATCGGGGCACTCTTCTTGATAAAAAGAAGGAATTAAGTCTCTATATAGATACGTATCCATATATTGTTTTAAATCCGTATCTTTAAAAGGAGTAGAACGCTCATCAAAATCAAACATACTGCTAGACCAATGAAGACCGGAAGCTAGTAAACATTTCTTGGATATTAAACTATTTGCTTGTTCGTCATAAAACCAAACAACAGGACTCACTTTAATGAAAAAAGTTCCACTTAAAGAGCGAGAATTATCCGATAAAATACCCATCTCCTGATTATTACTAATAAAGCGAATATAAGTATCTCCTTTATAGACGTATTCCCAAAAAGTTTCTAATTGGAAGTTAAGCGGAAAGCCCTTTTGACGAATTGGAAACGTGTATGTTTTTCCCGTTTTAAGTAAAGCGCCATGGGTATATGCTTGTTCTAAATCTAAAAAGAAATCGGATTCCTTAGGCACAATGTTTTGTGGATATTCTCCAAAACAAACTTCTTTAACTCCTGCAAAGCCTTCTTTTTGGGGATACTGATCAAAATCTGGAATAGCAAGCGAAGAAAGTATAGGACGAACACCCAAGATTCGAGCAAACTTAAGAGCAGGTTTATATTCTCCTATTCGATCTACATAATAGGAGGTTTCCTCATAAGGGGATTTGAAAAGGTCTTTTAACCAATATGCGGTGGTATTTCCAGTCATAGGTGACCTATCATCGAACACCGTTAAGACGGAGGTATCTAACCAATGATTAATATACTCTAACGTACGATCATCATAGGAAAAAGTGCATTGTTCGTGTGTTGGAGTGCCCATTAATTTAGCTAAATCTGTTGCCGAAGCACGAGGAGAATATCGCTTAAAAACATCCAACACTTCACCGTTAAAATCCTCAAAAACTTGTTTCTGTGATAACAAACTAAGTTCTATCTTTTCCACCTTTATCACCACACTTATGTTGTTTATTATAATGAATATCAAAAAAATTACAAGAAAAGTTTTAAACTTTATAGTAAGTAACTAGCCTTAGAAAAACCATATGAAAAGAACAGACCCATATCTGTCCTCTTCATTCTCCTTTTGATCTTGATCATTTTGTTAAAAGTCTAATAATCAAAATAAATAGTACCTACTTAAAGTAGAAATACATTTCAATAGGGAAACAGGATCTAATGTTCTGTTTCTCTACTTATATACTACTATTTTTATTTCTTTGTGTAAATAGCATTCCTTTAATTGGCAGAAATTCCCAAATAAAAAGGATAGATCAATGCTACCCTATTTACTATTTTTATTTATTTGCTAAATGGTACGTATCTCTTGCAATCATGACTTCTTCATCGGTTGGAATAATATAAACTTTGCAAGTAGAGTCATCGGTACTAATTAAGGTTTCTACTCCTCTTACATCGTTTTTAACAGGATCGATTTTGATTCCTAAACAAGCAAGTTTTTCGATGATAGCGCTTCTAGTTGCCTTAGAGTTTTCTCCTACTCCTGCCGTAAAGCAAATGGCATCGGCTCCACCTAATAAAACATAGTATTGTGCAATGTAGTTTACAATCTTTTGAACATACATTTTTTGAGCAAGGATGCAACGTTCGTTTCCTTCTTTTACACCATCTTCGATGTCACGAGAGTCACTACTAACACCACTAATGCCTAATAGACCACTCTTCTTATTAAGGGCATTATCAATTTCTTCTACGGTCATACCAGCATTGTTCTTCATATATAGAATCATCGAAGAATCAATATCACCTGCACGGGTTCCCATCATAATACCTGCATTTGGACTTAATCCCATCGAAGTATCAATACATTCTCCATTTTTAACGGCACTAATACTTCCACCATTACCGATGTGACATACAATAATCTTACTATCTTGTTTACCTAAAAGTTCTTGGCAACGTCCAGATACATATTTGTGACTGGTTCCATGGAATCCATATTTACGAACACCATAATTTTGATACCATTCATATGGAACTGGATACAAGAAATTTTCTTCCTTCATTGTTTGATGGAATCCCGTATCAAAAACTGCTACTTGGGTAGCCTCTGGAACTAATTCTCTAAAGACATTGATAACGGTAATATTGGCTGGGTTATGTAGAGGTGCAAGGGGAATTAAATCTTCTAAAACCTTGATTACTTCATCCGTAATTAATACGGATTCAGAATACTTGTCTCCTCCATGAACAACACGATGACCTACGCCTTTGATTTCGTTCATGTCTTCTACTACACCATAATTTTTTAATTCGTCAATTAAAATCTGTACGGCATCTTTATGGGTATTTAAAGGAACTTCTTTCTTCACTTTTTCGCCATTAAATTTAATCGTATAACTACCATCGATACCAATACGTTCAAATAAACCTGAAATTAATACTTTTTCTTCTGGCATTTCATACATTTGAAATTTTAAAGATGAACTACCAGCATTGACTGCTAAAACTTTCATATACTTTTCTCCTTTACGTGATTATTATACAACAACTTATCCTAAAAGAAAAAGAGCTTTTTTTAATTTAAACTCTTTTCGTAACGTTCAATTAATTCTTCAATCGATAAATCTGTTTTCTTTACATTTTTTAATTTATTTTTAGCAATTCTATAAAAGAAGTAATCACTTAATTCCATTCTCTTAAAATGATTTAAATAATGAATATTTTCACGGTATTCCGGAATGACTTTTAAAAGGAGTTCTCCTACAATTTCAATGAGTTCTTCTTTGTTTTTTAAATTCTTACTAAAGGCTATATTGTAGATACGTTCAAAAAAATGCTTCATCGAAATAGCATCCACTTCGGATTGATAAAATGTATATAAGTCATTATCCATAAAACGTTTTTGTAAAGCAAGCATCGGATATACGGTATTCTTTAGAGACTTTGTACTTTTGATATTACAAACATCGTTAAACGAAGTCGATCCTTTGCGGTTTACTCTAGTATAAATAGCTTGATTGGTAAAATAGGCTTTACGTGCTTTTACTAACATCAAAGGAACACATTCGACATCTTCATTGGCACTTCCATTAGAGTCGTAAAAGGAAAGCATTTCTTTTTTCCAAATTTTGGCTGTAATTAAAGTAAGCATCGATGATAATATATAATGTTCTTTCTTAAAATCGATGATACGATTCCCAAACTTTAAATTGACACTCGGTAACGTAGTTGAGCCTACTTTCACTTTTACGCGTCCAATACCAACTTCAACATGGTTCTTTTTCATTTCTTTTAGCAAATCTAAGTAGGCATCGACATTCATTTCATCATCACTATCTAAGAAAGCAATATAATCGGAGTGACTTTTGGATACCCCAAATTTTCTAGTTAAACTAATTCCTTCATGGGGTCTTTTATAAACATGGTAATCGCCCTTTTCATTTTTGAAGTAATTTTTTACAAAAGAATAAGAGTCATCGGTACTACCATCGTCTACAACAATGACCTCGATATCTTTATATCCTGTTACCGATTTAAGGCAAGTTGATATAAAAGATTTCGAATTCCACATCGGAATAATCACACTCAGTTTTGGCTTGGACATAATACTTCGCTCCTTGTCCTTATCATACAATAATCAAACAAATTATTCAAGTTTAAGAAAAAAGATGCCTTAAGCATCTTATTGATTTTATTTTCCCATATGTGATTCTTTGTCATCAACTGTCGTATCTTCCTGTGCCATAGCATCGACAAGAGAATTGATTTGAGCAGTCAAGCGATCATTTTTCTGAATGGCTTTAAAGCGCTCTACTGCTTCTAAGAAGCGTTTTTCTTCAGGAGGTAAGTCCATGTTAGCATATGGACTCTCTTGAGGCGTAGCAACTGAGGTAGATTCTTCTTTTGCTTCTTCCTTTGGCTCTACTTTAGGTTCTTCCGGTTGAACTGGAATTTCAGGTTCTTTAGGTTCCGGAACTACATCTTTGTTTTGAGTAGCAGGTTCAGGCTCTACTGGTTTTGTCTCTTCCTTTACTTTAGTTTCTTCTTGTGGAAGTGCGGCCTCTTGTACTTCTCTTACTGGAGCAGGAGTCTCTTTTGCCTTTTTCCCTTCTTGTAATAGAGCATTTCCCCATTTAGCATATTGTTCTATGTTTTCATATAAAAGTGATTTATCGGATAATGGAAGGGTACGTAATAAATCTTCAAAGGTATGATCTTGTAATGATTTATAAAAGGTAACAGCAAGATTTTTTTCATGATCCGTCAAAGGAATTTCTTCTTGCTTTGGAGTAGGTGCTTCTTGTGGAGTAACAGGAGCCTCTTGAACTTCAGCTGGAGCATCTTCTTTTTTTACCTCTTCTTTTGGCTCTTCTTGAGAAACTATTTTTTCTTCCTCAGGTGTTACCACAGGCTCTACCTTTGGTTCTTGTACTTTTTCTTCCACCACAGGAGTTTTGGTACTTGTTTCATGTAATTTAGCAAGAGCCTCATTTTCAGCTTGTTTCTTTGCAATAAACTGTCTTACTTGAGCATTCATGTTATCACGATTAATGGCTTCATAGAATTCAGGTCCTCGTTTTGAAAAATCCAAAATAATGAATTCAACAGGAAGCGCATCTTTTCTTGACAAGTTATAACTATTGAATAAAGCCATTACTTCATCCATCGATTTTCCATCTTCTAGAGAACACATAATCTCAAGAGCAGGTAAGATTTCTTTCCCTTTGGTAGGGCTCTTCATCCTACGAGTAAGATTCTTTCTCCATTCTTCAATTCGTTCTGGATAAATGATTTTTTCACAACGTCTCAAAAGCATTTCAGGGGAAGGCTTTTCTTCTACTTTTTTAAATTTTTCGTTTTCCCTCTCCTGGTATTTTTTATTCTCTTCTTTTATTTTTTCTACATATTTCTTTAATTGTTCATCCATTTCTCCAATTTGAGTAGCTTCAAAGAATTCTGGACCATGTTTAGCATACGTCAAAACAATTCGTCTAACGTTTTCCATAGCCTCTTTTGGTAACTCTTCATATGGAGGTTTATAAGGGAAAAAGTCTACGACAGCTTGAATGTCTGCTTTAGATACAGCTCCACCAAGGGCATTCATTGTAGGAATGACATACTGAATGACTTGATCTTGTGCTAAATTTGCACGTCTTGCATTAAGTAATGCTTCCCAACTTGCCTTTTTTTCTTCATAGATAACTCTTTCACCTTCGTTAAGGTATCTTTGGTATAATTCATCGTTCATTGATTATCCCCTACTTTCCTATTATTTATTATAGGGTATTTTAAGAGGTAAAGTCAATCCTTTAAAGGCTTTTTTAAGCAAAAAAAGAAGACAGGAAGCCCTGTCATCTAAGTTAGTCAAACAAACTATTTGTTAGAATAACTTCCACTAAGTTGGTTCATTCCGTTTTGTACTAAACGTCTAGTGATTTCACCACCAACTGATCCATTAGCACGGCTAGTAGCATCTGGTCCTAAGTTAACACCGAATTCATTAGCGATTTCGTATTTCATCTTATCGATAGCTTGTTTAGCACCAGGTACTCTCATTTTCATTGAATTTGTATTGTTGTTCATGATTTTCACCTCCTACATTTATAGCGTGTGAAAATTTTTCCGGATTATACTTTTTTTAACATGGTAATTTCTTCCTAAAGTAAATCGCTATAAATGTTTTTTTCTTCCTCATGCACAACGATGGTAAACGTATTATCGATTGCTTTTTGAATGAGTGCTTCATAATCGATTTCTTTTTCAATTTTTTTTGCTACTTCTAGTTCGGGATGAATCACTGGATGTTTAGGAACAAAGATGGTACAGCAGTCTTCATACGGCAAAATACTGGTATCATAAGTATCAATTTTGCGGGCAATTTCCATAATTTCTAGTTTGTCAAAACAGGCGACAGGACGAATAACTGGAAGATTCGTTACTTCGTTAATCACATTCATACTAACGAGTGTTTGAGAAGCCACTTGTCCAATCGATTCACCATTGATAATGGCTTTTGCTTTATATTTTTGACAAAGTCTATCCATAATACGATACATCATTCTTCGCATAATGGTAATCCCATAAGCAGGATCACTTTTTTTATAAATTTCTTCTTGGAGTTCTGTAAAAGGAACAATATGGAGATTGATTTTATTGGTATAGCGAGCAAGTTTTCTTGATAGTTCAATTACTTTGTTTCTAGCTTCCATCGAAGTATGCGGAATCGCTTCAAAGTAAATTGCTTCGATTTTAATTCCTCGCTTCATAGCTAGATAACCTGCGACCGGAGAGTCGATTCCACCACTTAACATCAATAATGCCTTAGGTTGAGTTCCAATCGGATAACCTCCTAAACCTTTATGTTGATTGGTATAAATATAAGCTTCTTGGGGATAGATTTCAACCGAACATAAAACATCTGGATGATGCACATCCACTTTTACGCCTTCGATATTTTTTAAAATGATGCCTCCTAAACGACGACTAAAATCCATACTGGAAATAGGAAAACTTTTATCACGTCGATTGGTTTCTATTTTAAAAGTTGAAAATTTTTCTTCTCTCATGACTTCTAAAACTTTTTTCTCAATTTCTTCCTGATTGTTCTCTATCTTATAGGCAATATGATAAGCATGAATCCCAAAGATGGTATTTAGTTTATCCAACACTTTATTCAAATCTTCATCTTTGCAAGTAATACACATACGAGAAAAGTCACTCGTGATTTCACACGGAAGTGCACTTAATTTTCTATTCACTTCCTCTTTTAAAGTTTTAATGAAAAAATTACGATTTCCTTTTTTCGTCGAAAGTTCTCCATATTTTATTAATATTACTTTCTCCATTAGTTTTCCCTCCTTTTTATTTTAAATGCAATTTTTCGATACTTTCTTTTAAAATTTTTAAAAACGTTTTCACTTCTTCTTCGGTTGTCAAATGCGATAGACTAACCCGAATAGAACTTCTTGCTACTTCTTTATCTTTAGCTAAAGCTAAAAGGGCAAGAGATAAATCTTTTTCACTACTACAAGCAGTTTTTGTTGAGACATAGATTTCTTCTTGCTCTAACTGATGTAACAAAGTCTCTGCTTTGATGGTAGGCACACTAAAGTTTACGATGTGAGGAATCGATAAAGAAGTACTATTGATGGTAACCATAGGAATCTCTTTTAATCCTTCGATTAAAATTTCATTTAATTTTTTTACTTTTAAGTAATGTTCTTTTTGCGTAGATAATGAAAGTCTTAAAGCTTTCGCTAAACTAACCATCAAAGGTAAGGCAGGTGTCCCACTTCGATAAATCGTTTGACTTTTTCCACCATGAATCAAAGGCTCTAATTCTATTTTTTTCTTCTTTATGAGACAACCTACTCCTTTTAGGCCATAAATCTTATGTCCACTAAAGGTGAAGAGATCAATGTTTTCTAAATGGATAGGAATCTTCCCTACCGCTTGAGTTCCATCGACATGAAAGAAAGTTAATGGATAATCTTTTAAATAAGCACCAATCTTCTCTACATCTTGACTGATTCCTAATTCACTCGAAACTTGAGCAATGGTAACTAAAATGGTATCTTTTGTAATCATTTTCTTCATTTTTTCAAAATCGATAGCACCATTTTCAAGAAGCGGAATAATATCGATAACATAACCTAATTTTTCGCAGTATTTAAGCGTTTCCGTAATACTTGAATGTTCTAAAGATGTCGTTAGAATGTGTTTTCCACGATGGGGATATTTTAATAAAAGTCCTAAAATAGCAAGACTATTACTTTCACTGGCACCACTCGTAAAAATAACTTCTTCCTTATCCACGTTTAAAAGAGAGGCAACTTGCATCGTAGCACTTTCCATTAATTTTTTACTTTTAACTCCTAAAAGATGAAGTGAATTCGCATTTCCTATATATTCTTTTGTCGTTTTAACGAAAGCATCTAATACTTCTTCATCCACAGGTGTAGTTGCACTATAATCCAAATAAATCATTCCTATCCCTCTTTCAATCGTTATTAGTTTATCACAAGTTCTATCTAAACAAAAGAAAAAAAGGAGGTTTTCTCCTTTAATCGGTAATTTTATTGGCCATATCTAGAATTGATTCCTTAATACCTGGTTCCATCATTTCTAGAATACGGATACCATTCTTTAGACTGTCATGATAATTTCCTTTATAGAAAAGGACTTCTGCATTTTTAAGACCCTGATGAATCGTTTCGTTATCACTTCTATAACGGTTACCATAGACAATGGCCATTTCGGCTAATTGAGCCGTTCTAATCATATCGTTTGTCGTATTGAAAAGTTTAAGGACTAAGTCTCTTGCTGTATCTACTCTTGTATTTAAAACCTTAATTTCAATCGGTTTCTTTTCGAGTTCTTTGATAATTTCTAGAATGGCTTCATTAGCTTCAGACAACTGAACGAAATACGTGTTACTAATAATCGGTAATTTGTAAGAACGAATACGAATCTTACATTGTTTTAAAACCACTTGAATCTCATCTAATTGTTCTTTCGCTCTTACTTCATCATCGTACATACTACCAAGGGATTTTAAGGATACATCTAAATTTTCTTCTAACTGTTGTAATAAAATCGTCTTTTTCTCTAAATCTTTCATGATAACAGAATAAGGTTCTGTCTTATCTTCCACCAAAGAAAGCATCTCTTGATACGATTTATTCATCGCCTTTAAATCTTCTTTTACTTGATTCAAATTTTCTAAATCTTTATCGGTCAAATCATACATGTTTCTAATATCATCCATTTGCAAATCAATATCTTCAACCAGTTTATTTACTTTTTTTAATTTCTGATCAAAATCTGAAACATGATCTTGATAGTTCTTACGAGCTAGTTTTTCTTTTTCAAAATCGTTAAATAGAGAATCAAGATAATCTAAGATGGTTTTTAATTCAAACATGCATTCTTCTAAGTTTAAAACACGAATACGATCCATAATGTTGGTAATATTTTTTTTACTTTCTTCCATATTATAAGGAATATTTAAGTAGTCAAGTGGATAATCATCACTTGTCATTTCACTATAGATTTTTTCGATATCTTCCATACGTTTAGGAATTAACTGTTTAGCAAGAAGTACTAATTGAGGAACTTCTTCGATCACTACTTCCATGTGGTCGATCATGGAATCTAGGGCTTTTACAATATGTACTACTTCACTATATTCGTTGTTTTCCATGACACTTTCAAAATCGAGGAAACGTTTCTCAATATTTTCAAATTGTAAATCAATTAAAGGCGCTACTTCATCGTAATCTAGTTTATGATCTTGAAATTCTTTGGATAAAAGACGATATTTGGCCTTTAACTTAATGATAATGCTTCGATACTTTTCTTCACTAATCGTAATTTCACGAATCTCATCCATCAAGTGATCGGCTGCTTCTTTGGCTTTATAAAGTTCGAGTTCTGTCTGAGCTAATTTTACTTTGGCTTCTTTATAGTTTTTTGCACCAATCGATAAATCCAAATCGATAATCATGTCATCTATCTTTGTAAGACGATCTCCTTTAATGGTATCAAAACGTTGTTGCCAGTACTGATACTTTTCTTCCATTTTATCGTTTTTAACAATGGCTTCCACTTTGGCAAGTTCGGACGCTACCGGAGTACTAGCGATTAAATTTTTTTCCGTATCTAATTCATTTACTTGTTTTTTGATTTTTCTTTTTCTACTTTCAAAAAACACAACAAAGAAAACTATAGCAATCACTACCGTTGCAGCTACAATTGTAAGCGTTATTAAAAGATTGGCATCTTCCATCTTTTTCACTCCTTCTAGTTTTCTAATACTATTCTATCACAAGTTCACCCTTTTTTGTGCTTTTTTAGAAAAAATGTGATTTTATTCGATAAAATATGCCAACAAAAATATAAAAACGAAATGTTTAGCATCTCGTTTAGTTTTTTTCTTCTTGAATCTTTTGAACCTCTTCTAGGGTAAGACCTGTATATTTCATAATCGTTTCTATATCAAGATTATTTTTTAACATGTTTAAAACGATTTCTTTTTGAGTTTTTTGAATTCCT
>CANRHM010000024.1 GCA_947630415.1 uncultured Bacilli bacterium
CATCATGGTCTTTGCAAGAAGCAGTAAAGCCGCTAGTAGGTTGAGTGACAGCATTCGTACTCACGATTTTAAAAAGAAATATATGGCTGTAGTGCATGGAAAAGTTTCTCCTCAAGGAGAATTCATCGATTACCTAAAGAAAGATGTTAATTACAATACCAAAGTAGTGAGTGAAAAAGAAGGAAAACTTTCCAAATTGACCTATACACTTTTAGACTATAATGAAGAACTTGATTTGTCACTTGTGGACATTTCTTTGGAAACAGGTAGACATCATCAGATACGGGTTCAGTTTGCCTCACGTGGCTATCCTTTGTATGGAGATAGTAGGTATGGTGAATTGTCAACTGAAGACATTGCTTTACATGCTTATAAATTATCCTTTACACATCCCGTTAAAAAAGAAGTGATGACGTTTACAAACTATCCACCTCAAGAAAGTGGTTTTAAATATTTTGACATTGATAAAATAAAAAATAAGATATAGAAAAAGCCATCCTTGATGATGACTTTTTCTTTGCTTAAATTAATTCTTTTTCGTAATTTTGTTTACGATGTCTTGTCCTGTGATGTTATTATTACCAAATGCTTGAAGTACTTCAATTGGTATAGCAAAGATGATGGTGTTCGATTGGTCACTTGAGATATCATTGATGGTAGATAGTGTTCTTAAATGCAATGCTCCTGGTGAATTTGCCATGGTAGATGCTGCTTCAGCTAAGTTTTTACTTGCTTCAATTTCTCCAATTGATTTCGTAATAACCGCTTGTTTTTCACGTTCGGCTTCGGCTACTTTGGCAATGACTCTTTGCATTTCCTCAGGAAGCGCAATATCTTTAAGTTCTACATTTTCTACTTTGATACCCCATGGATCCGTTGCTTCGTCGATAATCTTACAGATGTTTTCACTAATTTTGTCTCTTTCTGTTAATAATTCGTCTAAAGTTACTGCTCCAACCGCATTACGCATGGTAGTTTGAGCAAGTTGACTTACGGCAAAAAAGTAATCCTGTACAGCAAGAACGGCTTTGGATGCATCAAAAATGTTATAGTACAATACCGCATTAATTCGAACAGTTACGTTATCTCTCGTGATGGCATCTTGCTCTGGTACATCGACTGCTTTGGTACGAATATCGACCTTTTTAAAACTTTGGAAGATAGGGAAAACAAGATTCCATCCGGGATTTAATATTTTAGTGAATTTTCCTTTCGTAAATAAGATACCTCTTTCGTACTCTTCTACTTGTTTAATCGAAGAAATCAAGATAATTAAAGCAATGATAATCAATGTAATTAACATACTACTACTCCTTTCAATTCTTATTTTATATATAAAAAAGTTAAAATACAATCATAAATTAAAGAATTGTGTCGACTTGGTCCTTGCATTTCTTTTATTTTTTTGTTATTATTAGAATAGAATAAAATAAGGGAGATGGAAAGATGAGTTTAGATTGGTTTATGACGATCCCTGGAATGTTGATTTCTGGTGGAGTGTTATTATTATTAGTCGCTCTTGTGATCTATGTGATTACGAATATGAAAGCAAAGAAAGAAAAGAAAATAGAAATGGAAGAAACGACTCCAGTGATGGAAGAGAATGCGGCATCAAATGTCGAAAATATTCCAGTTGTTGAGCCAGTAAGTCCTGCTCCAGTGGTAGAAGCTCCGGTTACTAATGTGGAACCTGCACCAGTTATGGAAGCTGCTCCTACTCCTATAGTAGAAGCACCTACTGCTCCAGTTACACCAGTAGTAGAAAATGTAACAGCTCCAGTTCAAGAGACAGTTGCTCCGGTTCAAGATGTGGTTGCACCTGTTATGGATACACCTGTAGCACCTGTAGAAAATGTGCCTGTTGCTCCAGTAGTACCAGAGGTAGCTCCTCAAGTTCCTAATTTGGATGCTCCTGTAGAGAATGTACAACCTCCAGTAGTAGAAGATATTAATCCTACTCCTGTAATGGAAGTTCCAGTGCAAGAAGTAGCTCCTATTCCAGTTCAAGAGGTAGCACCTACACCTGTTCCAGAACTTGCCCCTACAGAAGCAAATCCTAGTGTATCTATCTATGGTGGAGCAAATCCGCATGTTGAACCAATGAAAGAACCAGAACACCGTCCTATCTATGGAGGTGCTGATCCATTAGAAGCGACGATGCGTATGAAACCAATAGATCCAAATCCTGTTACTAATGTGGAAGTTCCAGTTGTTCCTACAGTAGGAAATCCTGCACCAGTAGAACCTACCGCTTCTGCCAGTCCTATTCCTGAAATTGTTCCTACTGCTCCAGTTCAACCTGTTCCTGTAGAAACTCCTAATGCTGATGTCATTGAAGAATTATAAAAAATAAAAATTTTAAGTTACATAAATTAAAAAATCCTTTCATATAGTTAAGATAGAAAGGATGAAATATTTATGGAAACACTTAAAGTATCGAGTAAATCCAGTGCTAATTCAGTGGCCGGAGCCCTTGCTAATGTTTTTCGTGAAAAAGGAAGCGTAGAAATACAAGCAGTAGGGGCGGGAGCTCTTAATCAAGCGATTAAAGCAGTTGCCATTGCACGTGGTTTTGTTGCCCCTTCGGGTAAAAACCTAGTATGTATTCCTGCTTTCACCGATATTACGATTGATGGCGAGGAACGTACAGCTATTAAATTAATCGTAGAAGCACGTTAAGTGCTTTTTCCTTTAAAATAAAAGATTTGATTGACTTTTATAAATGTTTTCCCTTATAATAAAGTAAATCACTGATGGGAACATAGAATAGATTTTTTCTTCCAAAGAGATTTCGTGGTTGGTGGAAACGAATAAGAAAAGCTATTTGTCTACTCCCTAGAGAACCTAATCCGTTCCGGCTAAAACCGTTATATTAATTAAGTAAATAAGGATGGTACCGTGGCTTTTTCACTCCTTGGCATCATTCTTTTTGTTTGGAAAGGAGATTTATGATGAATCGATTAGCTCTTTATTTAAATGCAAAAGAGTTTGAGGAGATTAAAAATATTCCAGATCTTTATAGTAGGTGTCTGAGACTAGTTGAAATTTTGTTTAAAAACAGGGTGGATAAACAAGGCCTACCTTACATTAGACATTTGGTACGTGTTTCTAGTAAGATGAGTACGTATGAAGGAAAAGTATTGGGCCTTTTACATGATACGATTGAAGATATCAGTTATATTGAATACGAAGATTTACAAGAAATTGGTGTTCCTCCATCCGTTATCGAAGCATTAAAATTAGTAACCAAAGTAGAGTCTAGTCCAATGGATTCCAAAACGACAAGATTAAAGAATTATCATGAAATGATAGGACGCATTATCGATAGTGGAAATCCACTTGCTATTGAACTTAAATTTAATGATATGATGGATAACTTTAATCCTAAACGACTACAAAATATATCCAAGGAGGAGCAAGATTGGCTTTATCAAAAGTATGGAGGCGAAATTGAACGACTTCATAATGCTTATCAAAAAGTAAAAAAATAAGAAAGAAAAGAGGAAATAGATATGTTAGATATTAAATTTGTAAGAGAAAATAGAGAAAAAGTAGAAGAAAATATAAAAAAGAAATTCCAAGATAAAAAACTTCCATTAGTAGGAGAAGTCATCGATTTAGATGAAAAGTTCCGTGCTTTAAAGAGTGAAGGGGACGATCTTAGAAAAGAAAGAAACGATATCAGTAATCAAATCGGTGGTTTAATGCGTGAAGGCAAGAAGGATGAAGCCGAAGAAAAGAAACAAAGAGTCGTTGAAATCAATAAAAAACTAGAAGAAATCGAAGCCAGTGAAGAAGAAGTAAGCAAAGAATTAAAAGCTAAGATGATGATGATTCCCAATATCATTGCAGATGATGTACCTATTGGAAAAGACGATTCAGAAAATGTCGATGAAGAGCACTTTGGAGAACCTACTGTTCCTGATTTTGAGATTCCGTACCATGCCGATATTATGGCATCATTTAATGGACTTGATAAAGATGCAGCAGGTCGTGTAAGTGGAAATGGTTTCTATTATTTAATGGGCGATATTGCACGCCTTCATTCGGCTGTTTTGGCGTACGCAAGAGACTTCATGATCAATAAAGGATTTACGTACTGCATTCCACCTTTCATGATCCATAGTGATGCTGTAGATGGCGTTATGTCTTTTGAAGAAAAAGAAAACATGATGTACAAGATTCAAGGAGAAGACTTGTATTTGATTGGTACTAGTGAACATTCGATGATTGCTAAGTTTAAAGACCAAATCTTAAAAGAGAGTGATTTACCAATTACCATGACCTCTTATTCGCCTTGCTTCCGTAAAGAAGTAGGTTCACATGGAATTGAAGAGAGAGGCGTATACCGTATTCACCAATTCGAAAAACAAGAAATGGTCGTATTATGTAAGCCAGAGGATAGTGAAGAATGGTACAACAAGATGTGGCATTATTCAGTAGAACTCTTTAGAAGTCTCGATATTCCTGTTCGTAAACTGGTATGCTGTTCAGGAGATTTAGCCGATTTAAAATATCGTTCTTGTGATATTGAGGCATGGAGTCCAAGACAACAAAAATATTTCGAAGTTTGCTCTTGTTCGAACTTAACCGATGCTCAAGCAAGAAGATTAGCCATCCGTTACAAAAAGGAAAATGGTGATAAAGAACTTGTTCATACGTTAAATAACACCGTTATTGCTCCACCTAGAATGTTGATTGCTTTCCTTGAAAACAATTTACAAAAAGATGGAACCGTTAAGATTCCAGAAGTATTGAGACCTTATATGGGCGGCAAAGAAAAAATAGAAAAGAAGTAAATAATTTAACAGCATATTGTATAAAACAAGCATGTGTCAATGAGTTATTAAGAAATCATTTAATTACTAACTTAGAATATTATCAAATTATGGAAAAAATTAAAAAAGGACATAAAATGGACTAAATATTCATGTTTTTGGCTATTTATTTAATGGGTATAAGAATTATCTAATCTCAAAAAAAGATTAGCTGTTTATAAAAGGAAGTACATATTGATGTCTACTATTTGGAATGCACATCAGTAATACTTCTTTTTTTAATTATATTATTTAAATTTTTAATGAGTTAGATTACATTGAAGAAAAGTGCCACAAGTGGCAAAAATCTTCAGGTAAAGTATTGTAAAAATATTAAAAAATTTGTATAATTGTATTGAAGAAAAGTGCCACAAGTGGCAAAAATCTTCAAAAGGAGAAACTATGAAAGAAATTAAAAGGGATATTTATTTAAACAGATTAATTGATCGAAAGGAAAATGGATTGATTAAAGTTATAACTGGTATTAGAAGATGTGGCAAGTCTTATTTATTAGATCCATTATTTAAAAATTATTTACTTGATATTGGTGTAAAAGAAAATCATATTATTAAATTAGAATTAGATAAAGAAGAAAATAGTAAATATTTAGATTCTCATGAATTGAATTTATACATAAAATCACAAGTAAAAGATAAAGATATGTATTATATTTTATTAGACGAAATTCAGCTAGTAAATGGCTTTGAATCTGTATTAAATGGTTTTTTATATGAAAGGAATCTTGATGTTTATGTAACAGGTAGTAATTCAAAGTTCTTATCATCAGACGTTATAACTGAATTTAGAGGCAGAGGAGATGAAATTAAAGTATTACCACTTTCTTTTTCGGAATATATTACAGCTTTTAAAGGTGATAACGTAGAAGCATGGAATGAATATATATTATATGGTGGATTACCTTTAATTTTATCTAAAAAGACTGATGAAGAAAAAGCAAAATATTTAAAAGATTTATTTGAACAAACTTATGTGAAAGATATAATTGAGCGTAATAATATTCAAAGATTTGATATTATAGATTCAATTATTAATATCTTAGCATCTTCCGTTGGTTCGCTTACTAATTCTCAAAAAATATATAACACATTTGTAAGTAATGGTGAAAAAGAAATTTCTTTAAATACCATAAATTCATATATAAAGGATATTGAGGATTCTTTTATTGTCAATAAATCTAATAGATATGACGTTAAAGGCAAAAAATATATTCAAACTCCTCAAAAATATTATTTTTCAGATGTTGGACTTCGTAATGCTCGGTTAAATTTTAGACAACAAGAAGAAAATCATATAATGGAGAATGTAATTTATAATGAATTGATTTTAAGAGGTTATAATGTTGATGTGGGTGTAGTTGAAATTAGGGATGAAAGTAAAAATAGAAAACAATTGGAAGTTGATTTTGTGTGTAATTTAGGAAATAAAAGATATTATGTACAATCAGCATTAAATTTAGAAACAAGAGAAAAGACAATACAGGAAGAACGTCCTTTAATGAGTATAAACGATAATTTTAAAAAAATAATTGTAGTAAAAGATAATATAAAGTATTGGTATACAGAAGAAGGTATATTAGTAATTGGTGTGCAGGAATTCTTATTAAATCAAAATAGTTTGGATTTATAGTTTTATTGGTGCATATTGAAACTATAAGAAACACTGTTATTACTCACCTAGAATGTCGGCTCTTTTCCTTGATAGCAATTTCAACTAAAAAGGAATTACTAAAAATTAAAGAAGTGTATAGTAGGTTCTTTCAAAAGTTTTTTGAAGAGTTAATTGTAATACTTTTTTTCATTGTTTAAACTTTATAATAACTTTAATTTTTACTTGTATGTTTTTCTATATGTCATCTTGTATGTTGATATTTTAAACTGGTGGCTATTTAAACAATAATAAATATCATTATTGACCTTCCTAGAGTGTCAACTTTTTTTGAAAATAGCTTATATAAAAAGTTTTTTCAATTCAACCAAAATACTTTTACACTATTTTTCTTGAGAAAACCTTTTTTTCTTATTATACTAATAGTAGGGGAGGTTACCGATGAAAGAAGAATTAGAAAAACAAAGACAAGCTTACATACAAGCTTTATGTGAACTTGTAGATTTAAAGGAAGATTGTCCTAAAGAAGAATTAGCTTCTTTTTATACAGAGTACTGTAAGTTTTGTTATGAGCACAATCTTTCTACGTATGATCGAGTATTAGATAATAAGGGCGATTCTATTTTTATTATCGATGAGAAACCCATTGACTATGTCATTGATAAAGAACAAAAAGAAAAAGCTCTTCTTCATTTAAAAAGCGTATTACAAAATCGAAAAGAAGGACAAAACGATGGCATCAGTAGGGAAGAAGCAGAACTTATTTTACAAAGTACGGTTCAAAGTGCACGTCTTACTTTAGCACGTGAAGAAGCTTCTAAAGTGGATTTTTTTGAGGCTTCTTTAGGAGGCTGTTGTGGGTATTCTCAAGCCTTGACAGCTTTTCCTCTTTTAGATTTAGGAGTCGATATTACGATTAATAATGTAGATTCTTTACCGGATTGTAATGCAAGACATTCTTATATTACTTGTACGCTTCCAATAAAAGAAGGGGAACAAACGATAGAAAAAGATTTCTTAATTGACGCGACTTATCGACAATTTTTTGTCTTACTTCGTTGTAATGAAGGAAGATTCTATGAAGGAGACAGCCGATTTAGAGATCAATGTGGTCCCGACTGTGGATATTACTTATCGACTGAAGAGGGAATTTCTTTTGCGAAAGAGCTGTTAAGTAAAGGATATATGGAATTGACAGATTATAATGCTAAAATGTATGGAACGGCTTTTTCAGCGATGTCCATTAATCGTTCTACTACGGAAGATGAAATGCAAAGAATTTTAGGACATACTGGAAGCGAATATATCGAAGCCATGCATCATGAAATGGTTCAAGATGGTTTAGATTATAGTCCTGAAGAAATCTTAGCGAACAAAGGAAATATTAGTTTGTTTAGTGAAATAGGAACAGTTCATGATTTATTAGAAAGTGAAAAAAGAGAAACGATGTAAAAGTTCCTCTTTTTATTTTTCTTCTTTTAATTCTAGTTCATAGAGATGTTTATAAAGACTATTTCGTTTTAATAATTCTTGATGGCTTCCTTCATCGATGACTTTTCCATCATCGACTAGGATAATACGATCACTATTGATAACGGTAGATAAGCGATGGGCGATAATTAAAATGGTGTATTTTCCTTGCATACTTTTGATGGACTCTTGAATTTCATGTTGAGTTTCGTTATCCAAAGAACTGGTTGCTTCATCGAATAGGATGATTTCCGTTTCTTGTACAAGGGCTCTTGCAATCGCTAGACGTTGTCGTTCTCCTCCTGATAAAATGACGCCTCCTTCACCTACATAGGTATCGTATCCATCTTTTAGAGAGAGGATAAAATCATGAAGATGTGCCATCTTACAAGCTTCGACCATTTTCTCTTCGGTTAAGTCTTTTTTTACGATGGTTAAATTGTCTCTGATAGTCATATTAAAGATATAGGGATTTTGACTGATGATGGAAAGGTTCCCACGAAGACTGTCTTTATCAAGGTCTTCGATTTTTTTGTGATCGATTTTAATTTCTCCTTTCGTAGGATGGTAAAGACCTGCAATTAAATTGAAAATGGTCGATTTACCAGCCCCACTTCGGCCTACAATGGATACGGTTTCATTTGGTTTAATTTTAAGACTTATTCCTTTTAAAATAGGATTGTTTTCTTCGTATTCAAAATAAACATTTTTGAACTCGATATTCCCATTTACTTTATCTAAATGCGTAGAGCCAAATGTTTCTTTAGGAAACTCTTTACCATCGATTACTTCGAAGACTCTAGAAGCGGCTAAAGTAAAGCTTTTAATGCTTTCCAAGAGGGACTCAAAGTTGTAAGAAATATTGGCTATACTACCACGATAATTGAAAATGATAATCATGGTGGCAATGGTTAATTTGTTTTGCATAATACAAAAGATTCCAAGAAAAGCAATAGCAATATCTAGTAAATCACTTAAGGAACCACCAAGAAGTCTAAATTTATGTCTTGTTAAATCCATATTCCAGCCATCTTGATTGAGTTCATCAACCACTTCACCACTTTTTTTGATGAAACTCTTTTCGGCATTTAAAACTTTGATATCTTTGCAACCTCGTACCATTTCGGCAGCAAATCCACTTGCTTTTTCATTTGTTTTTCGTAAGATTTTTCGTTTTTCTTGAATTTTTTCAGAAGCATATTTTTGCTCTAAATAAGTGATTATGATATAGCAAAGAAAAGCTATAAAAATAATCTTACTTAAAAAGAAAATACTGATTAAAATACCAAAACAAGTGATTAAATAGGTAATTTGGTCAATCGCTTGCAAGGTGATATTGGCAAGATTTGAAGTATCGTTTCCAATACGTTCGGTGAAGACACCACTTGAGTTTTGGTTTAACGTATCGGTGGTGATTTTTAATGTTTCGCTTACGAGTTTTAATTGAATATTTTTCCTTAGGGTATAGAAATATTTCCAAAAGAAGACATTGTTAATAAAACGTATGACATTGAAAGACATCTCTAATAAAAAGATTAACAAAGTGGCAATAATCACTTGGTCAAAGAGTCCATTGGTAAGGGTTATAATCTGTCTTGCACTAAAGAGGGGAATAACGGCTTCAATTCCACAAATAACGATGGATCCTATTAAAAAGAAGAAGAGATATTTTCGCTCTTTTTTAGCATATTTATAAGTTTTTTTGAGATACCGCCAAGTATCTTTAAAACCTAGATTTTCTTCTTTTTTCATTCTACCACATCCTAAACTAGGTACATTATAGCAAAAAATAGCTAGGATAAAAAGTCCTTTTTTCTTGAAAAAGAGAGGTTTTTGTGGTAAAATATGACTACTTAAAAAGGAGGGGTAGAGAATGACTTTTGCTAAGTATGACGATTTGGATAAAGAACGTGATCCTATGACGATTACCATGGAAAAAGATGCTTTTCATACGAAATATATGTTTAAACTGGAAGGATCTAGATTTTCTATCGAGAAAGATCGTTATGGAAATTATTGCCTTACTTCGTTTGAAGGGACTGAAGTCATGACTTTATCCAAGTTTGCCTTTATGCGTTACGTAGAAAATGAGATAGGAAGCTTTTTTTATGATTTTCTAAAACAAGTGATAGGACATGCTCTATTAGATGGAATTTCAACTTCTGTTCCTTTAGATTTTATTCATGTTGGAAAAGATGAAGTGGTAACTTTAACTCTACATTCGGATATAGATTCTTCTATCTTTTCTCTATCCTATGATCCTAAAAAATACGATGATGTAACGATTTGTTTTAAAAGTGAAGGGAAGGGGGTTTATCTTTTACGCGGCAGGGAAGGTAAATATACTTCTTTTCTAGATGATTTTGATTATCTATTTGATTGTCTTTCTTCGTTTATGGATACTTCTATCCAAAAACAACCAATTCCTTTGGAAAGTGAAGACTTTATAGTGAAATCAACGCCTTCTTTTAAAGAGTTTGTGGGAAATGGAACTTTATCTATCTATAAAGATAATGAAAATGATTATTATTTTAGTGGTAATTCAAGACGTAATTCAAGACAAGATAGTACTTTTATTCTTCATCGAAAGGATTCTACTACTTTAGAAGGAATTACATTCAATCATTTCTTTAGACTTATGAAACGGATCTATGGACAAGTTGTTTTAGAAGGAAATCATGCTGCTCACTGGTATTACCCTGATGATTTTCTAGATCCTAAAAATAAAAAAATCACCTGGGTTACGGATCGTGGAAATAATAAGAAATTAGAACTTACTTACGGAAAAGATCAGATTTCAGTCCAACTTTTAACGATTGATAAAACACAACCAAGGGATTTTGATGTTGAGATTTGTACCAGTGGTTCCCGTTATAAACAGCAATGGACGCATTTCATGGAAATGTTTAATGAGATGAGCGATACCTATGATTTCAAAGAAGAAAAAGGTCCTTATCAAAAGAAATAAATCTAAAAAGTAAGAAAATGTCTTACAAAAAGATCTTTTTCTTTGTTTTACAAGGGCTTTAGGCACTCTAAGTTGACATTTTCTTGACATTTTTCATACTTTATGGTATAATGTAGCAGTCTCTTTAAGAAGAGGAGTTTAAACACTTTAAATAATTGATTAAAAAACAAAACTTCCTATCATAATAGAAATAGGACAGTTAAAAAGCCTTCTTGCTTAAAGTTTGACAAAGTTTTAGCGAACTGCTAGAATAGTTAATTGTCCCCTTGAAAACAAAGGAGTGTATTTTAAATGTTTTATGATATTACCCAAGCAGTGAAAGCGTGTGAAGAAGATCCATTGCTGATATTCGAAGCCATCAAGGAAGGGCATTTCGATTTAGTGGATCAACTTCTTACCAAAAAACAAGTTCCGCTTAATACGGTCGATCTACATGGGGATGATGTATTATCGAACCTATTAAAGTATGGACAATATGAACTTGTACTTAAATTCATGAAGAATAAAGATTGGGATATAAACCATCAAAATAATGATGGGGATACGTTTGCACATATCTTAGTGTCTATCGACTATAAGAAAGTAGCAAGTATCATTCAAAAATTGAAGAAAAGAACTGATTTTCTTCCTAATATTAAGAATAATAAAGGAGAAACCATTCTCGATAAATCCATTAATGATCATTACATCTATACGACGGTTAAAGTTTTAGAGGATGAACGCTTTAATAACATCGATATCTTATCGTTTAAAAATTTATACGATACGTATATCAAGACCAATAACTATGGTAAATATTCTAGATTATCGAATTTAGAAATTATTGTGGATAACTTAGAAGATAAAAAGTTAGTACCTAGTATGGAAAAGATTATTAAGTTCATTCAAACAAACTTTGACGCGGTTAAAGAAGAAATTTTCAACAATAAAAAAGGGACAATGGATGAAATGATTAACACGTTACTAAAGGAGCATGTTTAAGATGCTCTTTTTAGTTGCAGAAATAACTAAACCATATTATAATAAGTGGGTATAGAAATGAGTGATTTTATGCAGTTACCGGATTATAAAAAAGCAAGAACAAGAGGTAAGGAAGAAGTTGTTAAGGAACTTTTTTCTTTGGATTCTAAGTATCAAAATTTAGGTAAAGGAAAGACGTATTTTGTAAAGACCTATGGTTGTCAGATGAATGAACACGATACCGAGAATATCAAAGCAATGCTAGAAGCTTTAGGTTTTAAGGAAGCATCTTCCTATGAAAAGTGTGATTTGGTTTTACTCAATACTTGTTCTATTCGTGAAAATGCCCATAATAAAGCCTTTGGTATGTTAGGTAGAATCAAACATTTAAAAGAAAGTAAGCCCCATCTTTTAGTAGGTGTATGTGGTTGTATGGCGCAAGAAGAAGGGGTTATTGAAGAAATCAGAACGCATTACCGGTTTGTCGATTTTGTTTTTGGAACGCATAACTTATATCGTTTGCCTGAAGTTTTAGCAAAAGCCATTGAAGAAGGAAATCAAGCGATTGAAGTATATTCTCAGGAAGGAAACATCATCGAAGATATGCCGGTGAAAAGAGCAACTCCTTACAAAGCTTATGTCAATATTATCTATGGTTGTGATAAATTCTGTACTTACTGTATTGTACCTTATACAAGAGGAAAACAACGAAGTAGAGCCAAAGAAGATATTTTAAAAGAAGTTAGGGATTTAATCGAAGAAGGGTACCAAGAAGTGACGTTACTAGGACAAAATGTAAATGCCTATGGAAAAGATTTAGGAGTATCCTATGGACTAGCTGAACTGTTAGAAGAAGTTGCTAAGACCGGTATTCCAAGAGTTCGCTTTATGACAAGTCACCCTTGGGATTTTACGGATCAAATGATTGAGGTCATTGCCAAGTATCCCAACATTATGCCAAGTATCCATTTACCCGTTCAGTCTGGTAGCAGTAGAATTCTAAAATTGATGGGAAGACGTTATACAAGAGAAGAATATTTAGCTCTTTTCCATAAAATGAAAGAAAAAATTAAAGGGGTAACGATCTCAACTGATATCATCGTAGGATTTCCAGGTGAGACGGAGGAAGACTTTCAGGAGACGTTATCTTTAGTGCATGAATGTAAATTTGATAATGCCTTTAGTTTTATTTTTTCTAAAAGGGAAGGAACTCCTGCTAGTAAAATGGAGGATTTATTATCCGAAGAAGAAAAGAACAACCGTCTTTATACCTTGAACGAAGTCTTAAATCATTATTTTTTAGAAAACAATCAAAAGTTAATTAATAAAATCGTTCCTGTTTTAGTGGAAGGAAAAAATGCTTCTAAGAAGACGGCTTTATATGGATATACCGATACCAATAAATTAATTAATTTTGATGGAGAAGAGGATCTAATTGGTAAAATCGTTCCGGTGGAAGTAACGGAATGTAAAACATGGAGTCTAGATGGAAGATTGGTTAAAGATCGAAGTCAAGAAGAAGACAGAGTCCTTAGTACAAACCATTAAAGAAGACGAACTTTATAAAACCTATCTTGTTCTAAGTGAAAAGTTAAAAAAGAATTCTGAAATTATGCAGTTGATTTCCGAAGTTAAATCCTTACAAAAAAAGATAGTCCAACTGGAAGCACTTGGAAAAAAGGATGATGCTTTAAACTTAGATCAAGAGATTAAGAAAAAATTAGACCAATTAGAAAATTATCCTCTCTATACCGACTTTGTAGATGTGCAAAAAGAACTTGATCAACTATTTCAATTGATCAGATCTACCTTAATGGATTATTTTAATGAGAAGACCCAGTAGTCTTCTTTTTTTGATCTAAATTTTTGCACATAAAGGAAAGGCT
>CANRHM010000025.1 GCA_947630415.1 uncultured Bacilli bacterium
GAACCCGTATTGTAGGAAGTGTTAGTAAAGATAAACTAATTTCTCAATTAAAATTCATGGGTTATATTCAAGAATAAACAAAAAAATCTCTAGAAATCCTAGAGTTTTTTATTTGTGTAAGTGTTTATTTCGTTTCTGTCTTTTTAATTCTATTATATTCTTTCAAGACTTCAAGCATTTCGCCTACAATCACTTCATTGATCGGATTATCCGGAATACTATCGATTAAAGTTTGTTCTACCATATCTAGCGGAATTGTTTTTGCAACATAATTTCCTTCTTTTTCCCACTCATCCAAATGAGCATGATTCATATCAAACTTAGCATCGGTTTTAACAATATAATAATAGAGTTCATTTTGCCTATTTTTACCCGTTCCACGATAATTCTTACTATAATAAGTAATCTTTACAAAAGGTTCCATTTCGGCATCCTTAATCTCAATTCCGGTCTCTTCTTTGATTTCTCTTAGCAAACAATCCGTTAAAGATTCGCCTTCTTCCAAATGACCTCCTGGAAACTGATACGTTTTATGTGAATAACCCAATGTAATCTCGTTATGATGATTGATGATAAGTCCTTTAGTGCGAACGACCACTTCATCAATATCTTCTTTCATCAGATGATCGTCGTTATAAAAAATTTCTTTCATTTTATTTCCCTACTTCCTCTATTTCCATTGTAACATATTATTCTTTTTTAGAAAGTATTTTAGGATAAATAACATAATTTAACATTTTTTTTAAAGTTCGTGATAAAATTAAAATAGGTGGTAATCATGAAAAAGAAAAAAAGAAAAATTAAAAAAAGTTGGATGATACTTCTTATCCTCATTCTTCTTTTAGGAGGAGTCTTATGGATAAGTACGAATAGAAAGAGTCCTGAAGAAACTAAGTTTGAGGAAGAAGTACCTAATGAATCTAATGAGTCTTTTGATAACGAAACCAAGCAAAAGTTAGAAAAACTAGATAACATTCAAGAAAAAATCAATTATTTCCACATGGATTATATCGATAGGTATATCGTTTATCATGAAAAAAATCCGAATCTATCTATGGAAGACGTTGTAACAAGAGTCAATATTGGTCTTGATCAAGACTATTATACCAACACCAAAGAAAGTCCTTATTTAAATCAAGTCTATATCTTAAGTAATAAATATACAACTCTTTCTGATTATGTTCCAGAAAACTTAGAGAAAGTATCCTCATCTTGTAGTACAGGAACGAGATATTTAGTAAGAGAAGCACGACTTGCTTTTGAAGAGATGTGTACGGATGCTAAACAAGAAGGCTACACCATCAATGCGATGTCTACTTATCGTAGTTATGAATATCAAGTAGGACTTTACCAACGTTATGTCGATCAAGATGGTGTAGAAAAAGCCGATACCTACTCGGCACGCCCTGGTTTTTCAGAACATCAAACAGGTCTTGTTGTTGATGTGGATAATCGAAAGACCGCCTATACTAGTTTTGATACAACGAAAGAATATACGTGGATGCAAGAAAATGCTTACAAATATGGATTTATCTTACGTTATCCCGAAGGGAAAGAAAATATTACAGGATACACCTATGAGTCTTGGCATTACCGTTATGTCGGAAAAGAAATTGCTTCTTACATTCAAGAAAATCATATTACCTTTGATGAATACTATGTAAGATTTATTGAAGGCAAAAAATGAAAAGGTAGGATATGAACAATTACAAAAAGTAAAAGAGAAATGGAAAGATAAATATCCAACGCTCTAAAATTCTGGGAAGAAAATCGGGAAACTATATGTCCATTCTTTAGTTATTCTGATCCTGTACGAAAAATAATATATACAACTAATACAATTGAAAGTCTAAATCGTTCCTATCGTAAATATACAAAAACAAAGTCCGTTTTTCCATTCGATGAAGCATTACTAAAGCGTTTTTATTTAGCAACTTTAAATATTACGAACAAAATGATTTATAAAAATAAATCATGCCCAAACCTCACGATTTGGTATTTCTCCTTTCTAGGATGTCGCTTCCTACAAAAGACCAATTTCCGCAGTCGCCTGGTTCTTCGCCAAGTTCGTTGATGAAATAAAGAAAAGATAAATACTCATATTATAAGATAAAAAGTAGTTTGAGTGAATTTAATGTAATTCATAAAAGTTTTAGATAAAGAATTATAATAAAAGTGATATGAATGTTGTTAAGAATACTATTATCTATGACCAAAGTTATTTAATATTAAAGTAATAAAAGACAGAGCTATGGTCGATGTAATTTCGAACTACTCTGTCTTAAATGTTTAGCTTAATTCAAGCAACTTGGCGAAGAACCAATTTTTTTTACACTCTCGAAAAGAAATTATATTTTCTATTTCTTTTTTACTAATTTTGGTAATTGTGATACTTTATAGATATCTATATTATATATGTGCGTACTCATTTCCCTTATAAGAATATCTAGATTTCTTTTTTGAATTTCTTGTGCAAGATATAGTATAGTATTGTATTTTTTTATAATACTGTTTTGAAAATCTTCTTCTGTCATATTGCATTCCCTTTTATGTTGCATATATTTAACTAATCTAAAATCAATAGACTTTATATCTGATAGCAATATATCAGAATATGTAACAAATTCATTTCCATAATGTTGAGTACATCTTCTTGTTTTTATATTATTAGAAATTCTATAATCTAAATAATTTGATTGAAAAGGATTATATTCTATTTCATCTCTATACAAGTCTTTTAATCCAACTTTAGATAGTGATATTCCATCCATTCCATTAATATGTGATGATATATCACCATATAATAGTATTTGTTTTTCGGATAATTTTATTAGTCCTAGTTCTTGCATTCTTTTAATTGATAAAATATTATTTTTTAATATACTAGGTGCTGTTTCATATCTGGAATTATGATGATAATCAGCATTTATCAATTCATCCCCATTACATGAATTCATATAAAACATTTCTTGTACATATTCTTGAATGAATTTTTTTTCTATTATTTTTACTTCATTCATAAAAATTTTCCTTTCACTTTATAATATTATATATTGCCTTTAATTACATATAAATACTCTCTAAAAAATGTTTCTTTTCCAAGATTATCTTCATATTCAGCATCTGTTAGCATAGTATGTCTTTCTTCATATTTTATTCCATGTTTTAGTAAAGCCACTTCAAGAATTTCTGGAGTAGGATAATTAGAGCTTTGATTTGACAGTAAAACATATTTAGAAACCTTTTTAGCTTCATTAATTGCTTGAATAACATTTTTTATTACATTATTTTTATCCCATATTTGAACACTTTTAGAATCGCTATTAATAATTTTTGAAAAAACATTTGCAGTAGTATCATATTCATCTGTTTTTGTTCCATCTCTCCAAGGCCAAGCAAAATCCATAAACATTACATCTACATTTATATGTTCTTCTTGTAATTTTTTTAAATATGTAAATAAATCTTCATTGTATATTTTGTAGGCTCTTATTCCTTGCTCTGATACAGATTTTAAATGTTCCCTATATTTGATAATTGTTTTATCCAATTTATTATCAAAGTGGTCAGGTATTTGTGGATTGTATCCATATATATCAATAAGTCCCGCAAACAAAGATGCTCTATCTAAATATGATTTCTTGTATTTATCGAGATAACTTCCATCTAACATAATATCTGTAGGTTTATCATTGCTCATAACAGCCTTGGCAATAGAATTACTATATAAACTAATATCATTTGCAATTACTTTGTATCCTTTTTTAGCAAACATAAATATATTAGAATTTGATCCTGAGTTTGTTTCTGCGTAAATTCCATTTTTACTCATTAAAGGTGTTATGCACTTATCGAAAAATTCAAAGAAACGAGATTGTCTGCCAAAATAAGGTAAATCTAGAATAGGTTTCTGCCCTTTTAATATAATATCCATATATCTTTCTCCTTATTTAAATTTCAATACTTTTTATTTTTTTAGATAAATACATAAATGGTGTATCTAATACTGCTACTAATATCTTTAATAAATACATTGTAAATACGATATTGATTATTGCTGATACAGGTACCTCTCCTACATAAGCAATAGTTACAAATATTAAAGTATCGAATAACTGACTAATCATCGTACTAACATTATTTCTAATCCACAGAGCATTAAATCTACTTTTTAATTTATGATATAGTACAGTATCTAATAGTTGGCTAACAGCGAATCCACAAATACTTCCAGTTGTTATTCTTACATTAAGTGTAAATATTATGTTTAGACTTTCATTTGCAAAATCAGACTTACTAGGTACATACAATAGTGCTATGTACATCAATACTGTCATAAATATCATTACTAAAAAACCTAATCCAATTGTTTTTTTTGCTTGTTTTTTCCCATATTTTTCATTAATTATATCTGTTGCTAGAAATGTAGAACCATACAAAATAGTTCCTAAACTGGTTTCTAATCCAAATAAATCAATTAGTTTCGTTGTTTGAATGTTAGATATTATTGTTGCAGTAGCAATCCAAACAAATAATCCAGTCTTACCAAATAATTTATAAAATAATAAAACTCCTGTAAAACTAATTATTAAAGTTATTACCCATAAAAATACATTCATTACTTTAGACCTCCTAACTTCATTATTTTGCTACTAATTTTTTTAACATTAGTATTTGGATCTTCTCGTCCATCAAGATATAAAACTTCAGTTCCACTCATTTCATGATATATTTTGATTTCCTGTTCCATATTTTCTTTTAATTTAAATAAAAGATCTATTTCTTCCGAAGAAAATTTTCTTCCATCTCGTTCTTCTGTCCTTTTAATATTTTCGGAAATAGGAATACTTACATACGTCAATAAATCAATCTTTTTTAAATCGAATAGAATTATATCTCTAAATGGTTTATAAAAACTTTCCCAATCACTGTATTCTTTTTTAATTATATCTTTTTGATACGCTAATACTGAAATAAAATCCCGATCATATATATTTATTAATTCACTGTGTCGTAATTGTTCTTGTATATAATGGTGATTGGCTGCTAATACTAAACTTTCGAATAAAGATGTCTTAAATCGTTCTTTCATATTAAGAAATACACCGCTTTTAAACATGGATTCTAAAACTGGGGATAAAGGAGTCTCATATACTAAATCTGATATGTATTTGTATTGGATATTTTTGTACTCTAAATTTTTTTTAAATTCATCAATAACAGTTGTCTTTCCACTTCCGTTTATACCTTCAAAAACTATATTCATTTTTTTATCAACTCCAATCTTTTATTTGCTTCATTAAAGCTTGTTTCTATAGTTTCATCATTTTCAAAATTTATTTTTACAGTATCATCATTATACATACAATATTTAATATTTAAATCAGGTGTTATATGCAAATAAGTATTTTTTTTACATATTTCGCATTCCATATCATCGCATAAACATTTTACAATGTCTAATACTCCATAAGGGGTATTTGCTTTATATAATCCATAGCTATATTTTTCTGTAACAGATCCACCACCAAATTTCTTAATTATTTCATTAATAGTTACTACATTAGATTTTAGTTCATCAGAAGTAGCCATTAAAACTAAAAATCTTGGAATAAATCCTCTTTCTTTAGCAAAGCAATATAATTCTATCAATTCATCATAGTTTATTTCTTTTAAAACAGGGATATTTAAGCATATTTTATGATGTGTATTTCTCAATAACTCTAAATTTTGTAATACTAACTTCAAATAATTTCTATCTATTATTTTTTTGTGAGTGTTAGCATTTAAAGAGGATAAATTTATGTGGAATTCTATCGGATTTAATGTATCAATTTGATCCATATATTGATTTAATAATGATAGGTTAGTATTAAGAGTTTTATTAAATTCATTATCGTCGAATTGCTGTAAAATTTCGTATGTGTTTTCCCAATACATAAAAGGTTCTCCTCCAGTTATTGAGATATTTTGAATGCCGTGTTCTTTAGCATATTGCTGTAATTTTTTTAATTTTTCTTTGTCTATAACAATAGTTTTTCTGTTAAAATAGCCCTCATGATGACAATAAAAACAATTATAATTGCATCCATTTCCTACAATAAATCTTAATCCATTAATTTGTGCCATAAAGTTTTTCCTCCCATGGAAAGACAATCCAATAATAATTTTCCATTACTTTTCCAGATATTACATCTTTATACCTATCTTTATTGAAATTATAAAATGTCGCAATATATATTTTTTTGGGGTTGTATAATTTTAATTCTTCAATTGCTTTATCTAAAGTTAAACCACTATCAATAATATCTTCTACTATTAAAATATTTTTATTTTCTATTGCTGAAACATTAGTAATTCCTTTATATATTGAATTTCCAAAAGCAGAATTAGAATCATTAGACAAACTCCTTTTTATATGAATACAAGCTGTGTCTACATTATTTAAATTTGAACCTAGTATCAATGATAAAACGGAACCACCTCTAAAGACAGTTACTAAAGTATCAATTTGAAGATTATTTTCTTTAATCTGTCGAAGAATAATTTTAGATAAATTTTGAATTTCTTTCCAATCTATTTCTTGTAATTTGTAATTTGTGTGCACATAAAAACCTCCTTTGCATAGTATGATACTACACAAAAGAGGAATTAAAATGTCATTTTAAAATATTTATTTGCAAAATTTCAGAAAACGGGAAAGTTCTTATGTCTTGAACATCATAACAGTATCCTGTAACGTAATAATTTCCATTATTAATATAAATGGAATGAGGCAAAAATCTTCGTTGCTTTCTTTTTTTAACATATAACATAACATCAATATTTTCTTTTATTGAATTGGATAAAATATTATATAGATTCTTTTTTTCTATTTCATTTACAAAAATCTCATTATCATTAGAGTACAATACAATATATCTCATTTTTTCTAATATTAAGTTTAATTCTTCTGTTAATTTTTTATTTTCATTGTCTTTACTTAATAACAAATATATTTTTTCAAGTATATTTATTTCTTTTAAGTCAAATCTAATTTTATAATCATAATCACTTGATTTATAATAGTAACCACCATGTCGACCTTTAACACTTTCAATATAGATACCTGCTTTTTCTAATTCTTCGACGTAATCTCTGATTTGCCTAGGGGATACTTCAATTTTGTTTGCTAGTTCTTTAGAAGTATATTTTCTTCCTCCGTTAAGTATATTTAACATTAACAGAGTGTTCCCAATTTTACCCATTTATTATATTTTTTTCTCTGTTGCTTCTTTTTTTTCTTTCAAGTAATTTGCTAATTTAGCATAGCCTGATTCATCCCAAAATTTCCATCTTTCATCATCTGGAAAACAAGCTAGTGTTTTTTCTTCTCCCTCTGGAATAAAAATTCTATCATATCCCCAACCATTTTCTCCACATTTTTCTTTAGCAATAGTACCATTTGTTTTTGATACAAAAACAACAGGTTCTTGATTGTATTCAGTATATGCTAATACTTCTAAAAAGTAAGCACGTCGATCTTCTATTCCGTCCATAAGTTTTATTATTCCATCTTCTGTTAATGTTTCTTCAACGTATTTCGAATATGCTGATGGGAAACCATTCAATGCAGGTATAACAAGACCAGAATCATTTTTTAATGTGTCACATTGTAATACCTGTGATGCATATTTAGAAGAATATTTTGCAACTTCTTCAATATGATTTGATTGAATTTCAGGACAATCAATTACCTTATTTTCAACCTCAATACCATATGGTTCTAAAACATTTTTAGCAGTTAATAATTTAAATTTATTACCTGTCATATAAACAATTTTCATAATATATTTCTCCTTTCAATAATTATTATATATGAATTCTGTCCAATCTATAATATCAGGAAATGTATGAAATGAACTGTTTTTTATTTCTTCTAATGTAAACCAATTTATGTCGGTTGATTCATCCTTATTTAGAATTAATTTATTATCACTATCTAAATAAGCAGCATATACAAAGTCCATATGAATGTGGTGATCATCAACAATATTTTTTTGTATGGCTAGTGGTACAATATAATCACAATCTCTAGGAATTCTCTTTCCTATTAATTTAATCTTTACACCCGTTTCTTCATAAACTTCTCTTATTGCAGCTTCTTCTGGATCTTCATTTTCCTCAACATGTCCTCCAGGTTGTACCCATATGTTCATTTTTTTGTGATGCACAAGTAAAAATTTCTTATTGTTTTTGTCATATACAAATACAGAAACACAAAAATGTTTTTTAATCTTTTCCATAATAAACTCCTTTTTTACATTATAAATCAAAATATTACTTTAGACAATATTTCTCATTTTTTAACTCCTGTATTTGTTCTAAAGAATCATTACAATTGTCAGTTTCTATTTACCTGTTACTGTATCTAATCCTTGAATTTTATTTAACCTATTAACCATTTTAGCATAATTGGAAAAAAGCTTTTTCTTATAATATATTGAGTCATCATCGAACTTAATATAAGAATATTCAAAATCAACAATGTTTACTTTAAGATCTTTATCCAATGGATCTATCATATAATTTTTTGAATGATTATCAAAATAAACGATACCATTTATATACATTTCTTTAATAATTTCTAATACATATTTATAAATCATTAATGGATTCTCTATTTTATATTTTTCAAAGTATTCTAATAAATTAATATTAGAAGGAAAGTAAGGATTTTCTTGTCCTATAATTCTTCCCTCGAGAGTAACTACACCTGTAGGAAATTATGTGAATTATGTTAATTATATTACTTTTACTTTGTTTTTCCATTAATTTTTGAATTAACTTATCATCATGATCTCCATTAAAACCATAATCCGCAAAAGTTTTATATATTCTGTATGCAATTAAAGGATTGCTAAAAGTTTGATAGATATACACACCTTCTGACAAATTATCATCAGAAAATAACATATTAAATTCACGTTTTGTTTCGTTGACATATGTTCCTAAATTTCCTATAAGTTCTCCACTTTTAAAAGCTACTTCTCGCACTTTATTAAAATACTCGCCTTTTGTATGGACAAAACAATTATTAATTCTAGGTATTTCTTTTCTCATTATTTATATTCTAAATTTTTTACTTTTGAAGATTTTTCTATTTTTTTATTTGCCATATCATATGTATCTTTTAAAATCATATATTCTTCATTAGTCGGAATAACCATTACTTTAATTTTTGAATCTTCAGTAGTTATCATTCCACTTTGTTTTTCTTTAAACCTTGCAATACTATTATTAGCTTCTTGATCTAATTCTATATTCAATGCACTTGATAATGAATTTACAATACTAGCTCTTAATGAAACTGCATTTTCACCTATACCTGCAGTAAATACAATTGCATCAACTTTTCCATCTAATTCAACATAATATTGAGCGATATATTTAGCAATAGAATTTTTAAGCATTTTAATTGCTAATTGTGCTTTTTCATTACCACTATTTGCTAAATTTTCTACATCTCTGAAATCATTCTTACCTGCGATACCAAGTAAACCGCTTCGCTTATTCAACTCAGATGTTACTTCTTCAACAGACATATTTCTTTCCTTACAGATGTATTCAATAATAGAACTATCAATATTTCCACTTCTTGTTCCCATTACAAGGCCATCAAGTGGTGTTAATCCCATGGTTGTATCATAACATTTACCATCTTTAACACAGCACATACTTGCACCACTACCTATATGACAGATAATTAGATTTACATTATCTTTATTAAAATAATTTTTCATAGTTTCGGTAATATATTTATGACTTGTACCATGGAAACCATATTTTCTGACACCATTTTCTTCATACCAACTGTATGGTACTGCATACATATAATTTTCTTTTGGCATTGTTTGATGAAAAGCAGTATCAAAAACAGCAATTTGTGGTACTTCAGGCATAATACTTTGCATACTTTCAATTCCTGCAATTTCTCCCGGATGATGTAAAGGACCGAGTTTTGTTAATGATTTAATATTATTTAATACCTCATCATCAATGATAACAGATTCAGAGTAAAATTCTCCGCCATGTAATACTCGGTGTCCAATTCCTTTAATATCACTAATATCAGAAATAAATTGATTTTCTAATAATTCTTCGAGCATAACTTTTACTGCTTCAGTATGATTCATAATAACTCTGTTTTTTTCTTGCTTTTGTCCATTATACTTTAAAGTATAAAAACTGTCTTGATTACCAATTTTTTCAATGTAACCGTTGACTATTTCCTTTGCAACCGGCATATCATATAACGAAAATTTCAAAGATGAACTACCAGCATTAATGATTAAAAATTTTTCACACATAATTCCACCTCATAATTTTTTTGTTATATATAATAGCATTTCTTTCGAAAAAATCAAGGTTTTTGTTAATTTTTTTAATTTTTGTTAATTTTCATTTGGAAGTCCGTTTTTAACAAAATAACGGAATTAAGTCTGATTATAGTATAATAAGTAATACAAATAAAGTTATTCTTTATTTATTACTAAACAATTAAAGGCATCCTATTGAGATAAAACGGAATTATGTTTAAAAAACGGACATTGGTCTGTTATTTTCGTCGTGGAAAAATTTAACATTTTATGTATTCTTTTACTTACTTTTATCAATCTTATTTCCGCTTTATCTCCCAAAAGCGGCATTAAATATGGTAAAGAAAAAAATGCATTAATAAACGGGCTTTACTCTAAAAATTTACGTTTTTTTAATTTTTACTCATTAATTGTTTGTGCCTAAAAAATTACTTATTTCTTCCAAGAGATTGGTTTCCTTATTCACTTGAATCGTATTAATATTGATTTTTTTAGCACCATCAATATTTTTTATATTATCATCCAAAAACAATAATTCATTTGGTAAAAGATTAAATTTATTCAATATATGATTATAAAAATCTGCATTTGGTTTTATCTTATGTATCTCAGCAGAAATTAACACTTCATCCAAATCCTCAACACCAAATGTTTTTCCAATAAAGTTCCTTACAAAAGAAACATGATTCGTTGCAATAATGATTTTTACATTTGGGTATTTTTGTTTGATTTCATGAAACAAATAGGGATCTTTAACCACATATAGTTTATCTATTAATTCTTCTGTTGTTCGCATAATGATAGCATCTTTAGAAATAAATTTGCGAGCCTCCACTAAATAATCTGAGTCATTTACATTATCTCCAAACATACGCTCTAACCGTTCTTCTTCGGCAGTCATTAATAGATCCTTTTCTGTAACTAAAACCCCTACTAAATCAAAAGCAATTACTTTAATTGATTTCATAATAATCCTCGATAGAAAGAGATGAAGGAATCTTACCATACAATGTAAATAAAGCATCTCCTTCATTTACTTCTTCTCCCACTACTTTATTTAAATAAATTCCAGCTCCAGGGTCAATTTCTTCTTCTAAAGACATTCTGCCTGCTCCTAAAGAAAGAGCAAGTTCCCCAATTTTATACGCATGTACTTTGGTAACTTTTCCAGTCTTAGGTGATTTTATAACTTGCACATTTTCACTTAATGAAAGATCGGTTAGTGAACCTCCTTGGCTTTGAACGAAGATGACAAATTGTTGATAAGCTTTCCCATTTTGAAGACTCTCCACTACTTGAACTTTTGCTTCATCGTAAGGAATCTTTTTCCCCATCGAGACCATATGGGAAGCAATTTGAATACATAACTCGGCTAAAGTAGAATTAAGTTTTCCTTTTAATATCTCCATGGCTTCTAAAACTTCGATGCGGTTTCCAATGGCACGACCTAAAGGTGTATCCATAGGGGTTATAAGCGTTCTTACTTCACGATTATAGAAAGAAGCCACTTTTTTCATTAAGTCCGAAAGTTTAAGGGCATCTTCCATTGTTTTTACGAGAGCTCCTTCTCCTACTTTGATATCGATTAATATTTGGTCGGCACCTCCTGCTATTTTTTTAGACAAAATAGAAGAGGCAATCAAAGGAAGAGATTCGGTGGTTCCGGTAACATCTCTTAATTTATAAATCTTTTGATCCATCGGTACTAAGTCTTCGGTTTGAGAAGTAACCGCAAAAAAGTTTTGTTCGAGAAGAGATAAAAATTCCTCTTTCGATAACGCTGTACGAAAACCTGGAATACTTTCTAATTTATCGATGGTGCCTCCTGTAATACCTAAACCTCTTCCACTCATTTTAGGCACTGCCACGCCTAAAGAAGATACGATAGGTCCAATAATTAGCGTTGTTTTATCTCCAATTCCACCCGTCGAATGTTTATCTACTTTGGGATAAGGAATATTCGATAAATCAAGCGTATTTCCACTTTTAATAAAGATATCGGTCAAATGATAGGTCTCTTCTAACGTCATTCCGGTAAAACAAATGGCCATTAGTAAAGCACTCATTTGGTAATTTGGCACTTCTTCTTTGAAATAACCATTAAAAGCAAAAGCAAGTTCTTCTTTAGAAAGCACTTCTCCTCTTTTTTTCTTAGCAATAATCTCTTTCATATTCATAAACGTCATCCTCTATTTTCATTATATAGAGTTTCTTTTTAAAATGCAAATTTATATGAGAAAAAAAGAGCATGCAAAAGAAGTTTTGCAAAACCCTTTTTTTAGCAAAATAGTGATTACCAAAAAGATCAAAGCTTTTTAGCAATCAAATCCACATAACGTTTTGGATCCTTAACAATTTTCTTGTGAAGAGGAACATTTTTGCGTAGTTCTAAAATAAAGTCGATCTCTTCTCTTGCCATAGTGACTCCATACCCAGACTCATCTTCTGTAACAGCAAAATCGTCTCCTCCTAGAAAATAACCATAATCTACGTTTAGTACGGTTGCAATATCGATCATGGTATCCATGGTAGGAGTTCTTCTTCCTTTTTCATAGCAGCAAATACTTACCTTGGTGACACCGACAAGATCTCCTAACTGTTGCTGAGTAAGTCCTTTTTGGATCCGTAATTCCTTTAATCTAGTTCCAAACATTAACATAAAAACCACTCCATTTGTTAGTTTGCAACTTCATTATAGAAAAATACTTTAAAAATGACGTCAAAGTTAACTAGAAAGAAACAAAAAAACAGAGTTTTTTTTACTCTGTCTTCATTTTGGCCTCTTTTGAGGTCAAAAAAGATACTTTTTCGGCAATGAGATCGGTCAAATATTTTTTTTCGTTCTCTTGGGTGATGATACGTGATTGGAGTCTTCCACGAATACCGATGATGTCGCCTTTTTTACAGTATTCTGCCGTGTTGGTTGCCACGACGTCCCATAAAATGCAATCGATAAAGTCCGTGTCGTATTCTCCGTTCATGTTTTTATAGCCGCGTGGCACGGCTAAAGTGATATAGGTCATTTTCTTTCCTTGATCCGTATCCCGTAGTTCAGGATTACGAACTAAGCGACCCACCAAAACCACATTGTTGAGCATTTTTCCCTCCTTTCTAAGGCCACTATAACAAAGAAAAAAAGGGATTGCAAATCGCACTTTTTGAGTTTT
>CANRHM010000026.1 GCA_947630415.1 uncultured Bacilli bacterium
GTAGCCTATCTATCTCAAAGTAAGTATGGAAAATATGGAAACGATGGGGAAGAAGTATATATCAATAACTGTTCTCAATATTTAACAGGAATAGCAGGAACAACGGTGGATGCAGGAGAAGATACTGCTTGTAAAAATACATATGATACGGGAGCAGGCCAAAAAGCATCAACAACAGGAAATATTACAGGAGTATATGATATGAGTGGTGGAGCTTCAGACTATGTCATGGGTGCATTAGATGATGGAAAAGGAAAGCCGAGAAGTGGTTCTGATGCATCATATAATTCAGGATTTAATGGATTATTAAATAGTGGTGGCTCATTATCTAATGGAAGGGCTTTACCAGAAGAAAAATATTATGATTTATATACAAGCACTACATCCAATCAAGCATGTGATAGAGGAGTATGTTATGGACATGCTTTATCAGAGACCGCAGGATGGTATGGAGATTTCCAACTTTTTTTAAGTTCTATATATCCGTGGGTCTACCGCAGCCGCTACTACCTTAGTGGCTCGGAGGCTGGAGTGTTTGCCTTCAGTGGCGGTGCTACCGGTCGCGCATACACCGGCGCGTCGTTCCGATTAGTGCTTATTCCATAATGTAAAATTTAATTATAAGTACAGAAATATAAATTGGTTCTGTACTTTTTTCTTTCTCTTAATATTATTTTGAGATATAATTTAAGTAGGATAGGTGGTCATATGAAACTAACTAAAGAAATTAATCCCTATATTTTTAGGGAATATGATATAAGAGGGAAGTATCCTACAGATATTAATGAGGATATTGCTTATACGATTGGACGAAGTTTTGCCTCACGTTTAATCGATTTAGGAAAGAAGAAATGTATTGTGTCCCGTGATAATAGGCTTTCTTCTCCTATGCTATCTAAGGCTTTAATTACAGGAATTCTAGAAAGTGGAGTCGATGTTATCGATTTAGGATTAACGACAACACCGATGTACTATTATGCTTGTATTAATCAAAAAATATATCAAGGAATTATGGTAACAGCAAGTCATAATCCGAAAGATGAAAATGGTTTTAAGATTGCTTTTGATGAAACGGGCAATGCGTGTGGAAAGGATATTCAGGACTTTTTACAATACACGTTAAATCAAAACTTTCATGAAGGAACTGGCCGTCTTTATACTCTTGATATAAAAGAAGTGTACAACCAAGTATTATTATCGGGTATTAAGATGGGGCCACGTCGTCTAAAAGTCATTGTCGATTGTGGAAATGGAACCACTTCCTTATTTGCCAAAGAAATTTATGAAAAACTTCCTATTGATTTAGAAGTATTATTTGGTGAAAGTGATGCTACTTTTCCAAACCATCATCCGGATCCATCGGTGGAAGAAAACTTATCTTTCTTAAAACAGAGAGTACTGGAAACGAAAGCAGATGTGGGTCTTGCTTTTGATGGGGATGGGGACCGTCTAGGCGTCATCGATAATTTAGGAAGATTTGTTCCTATGGACTTATACATGGTCTTAATTGCACGTAATCTATTACCAAAATCTACGAATAAAAAAATATTATACGATGTCAAATGTAGTCGTAATTTAGTTAAAGAAATTGAAAGACTGGGAGGAGAAGCGCTTTGTTCTAGAGTAGGGAATTCCTATACCAAAAGATATACAAGAGAATGGGATTGTATCTTTGGAGGAGAACTTTCAGGACATGTCTATTTTAGGGATAAATTTTATGGCTTTGATTCCGGTATGTATGCTGGACTCAGACTTCTTGAAATCTTATCTTGGAGCAATCAAAATGTAAGTGATTTATTAGGAGGACTTGATACCCTTTATGCTACCCCTGAAATAAAAGTACCCATTCCTGATGCCATCAAGTTTGAAGTGGTTGAAGAAGTTAGAAAATATGTAGAAGAAAGAAAGTATCCTTATAACCCTATCGATGGAGTAAGAGTCGATTTAGAAAATGCTTTTGTTTTAGTTCGAGCTAGTAATACAGGACCCAATCTTACGTTAAGAGTGGAAGCTACAACCGAGAAAGAGAAAGAAAGATTACTAAATGAATTCACGACCTTTATTAATCAAAAAATCGAAGAAAGATGTGATAAAATTTAGACAAAGGGCTGTCAAATAACTGTCATCTTTCTTTTTTTCTTGTTTTTAATTTGTTATAATGGTAAAGGAGATGATTGTATGGCAATGAAATACGACGAAAGTTCCATTAAAATTTTGGAAGGATTGGAAGCCGTTCGGAAACGTCCTGGTATGTACATTGGTTCCACCGACAAAAGAGGACTTCATCATCTTGTATGGGAGATTGTAGATAATTCAATCGATGAAGTTATTAATGGGTTTGGAGACTATATTAAGATTACCATACATAAAGATAAAAGTATTTCGGTAGAAGATCATGGACGTGGAATTCCTGTTGGTATGCATGAATCAGGAAGAAGTACACCAGAAGTTATTTATACCGTACTTCATGCCGGAGGTAAATTTGAAAGTGGGGGCTACAAAGTATCAGGTGGTCTTCATGGTGTCGGTGGTAGTGTGGTTAATGCTTTATCTAAATGGATGGAAGTAACGATTCATAAAGATAAAGGAATCTATTTTATTCGTTTTGAAGACGGTGGAAAAGTTGTCAAGCCACTTGAAAAGATAGGTACCACCAATCGTACCGGAACGATGGTACGTTTCTTACCCGATGATTCTATTTTTTCTTCCACGAATTTTTCGTTTACTACTATTTGTGAACGAATGCAAGAGTCTGCTTTCCTTCTTAAAGGACTAACGATTGAAGTCATCGATGAAGAAGATGAAAAAGAAGAAAAGTTTTGTTATGAAAATGGACTTGAAGCTTACGTTAATTATTTAAATGAAGGTAAAGTCACTTTACATAAACCTTTCCTATTTACAGGAATAAAAGATAAAATTGAAGTCGATATTGCGATGCAATATACGGATACTTACAATGAAAATATTATTTCGTTTGTAAATAACGTTAAAACAGGGGATGGTGGAAGTCACGAAGTAGGATTTAAGACAGCCTTAACTAGAGTTTTTAACGATTATTGTAAAGAACGGAATATCATCAAAGGAAAAGATAAAGCCTTTGAAGGTAGTGATGTTCGTGAAGGATTAACGGCCATCATCAGTTTAAAAATTCCAGAAAACATTTTACAATTTGAGGGACAGACTAAGGGAAAACTGGGAACTCCTCAAGCAAGAACAGCAGTTGATGCCATTGTATCTGAAAAACTTGCTTACTATCTAGAAGAAAACAAAAAGATTGCGGAAGATATTATCGATAAATCCCTTCGTAGTAAAGCAGCAAGAGAAGCCGCTCGTAAAGCAAGAGAAGAAGCGCGTAAAGGAAAGAGCAAGAATCCAAAAGAACGTGCCCTATCTGGAAAACTTACACCTGCTCAAACCAAAGATAAAACAAAAAAAGAACTTTTCCTTGTCGAGGGAGATTCAGCAGGTGGTTCTGCAAAACAAGGACGTGATCGTAAGTTCCAAGCCGTACTTCCTTTACGTGGTAAAGTTATCAATACCGAAAAAGCAAAGTTAGAAGATATTTTTAAAAATGAGGAAATCAATACCATGATTTATACCATTGGGGCAGGAATTGGAGCAGACTTTAACATTGATGAAGCCGAATACAATAAAGTCATCATCATGAGTGATGCCGATGTCGATGGAGCTCATATCCAATGTTTGCTTCTTACTTTCTTCTATCGGTATATGCGCCCTTTAATTGAACATGGACATCTCTTTATTGCGATGCCTCCTTTATACTTAATTAAAGATGGTAAAGAACATCGTTATGCTTATACCACGGAAGAGATGAAAGAAATCGTGGGTAACCGCAAATGTGAAGTACAACGGTACAAAGGACTTGGTGAAATGAATGCGGATCAATTAGCCGAAACCACCATGAATCCTGCCACTAGAACACTAATCCAAGTAGATATTAACGATGCTTTGCTTGCCGAAAAAAGAGTAAGTGTGTTGATGGGAGATGCCGTTGAACCTAGAAAAGATTGGATTAACGAGAATGTTGAATTCTCTCTTGAAGACGATTACATTATATAAAGGGGATTGTAGTAAGAGATGGCAAAGAACAACATATATTCTTTATTAAATGAATTAAGTCCTTATGGATGTGTTCTTTTTGATTTAGTCCAAAAGAAAAAACTTTCAAGTAAAGAACTAATAGATGTTATCTATAGTGAAGAACCTTTAAAAGCATCCCTATTAGATATACTTAATTCTACTAATAAAGAGAAAATAGAAAAGAAACTAGAAAAGCAATATACCAAAAAGATTTGTCTTGAATCCTTTTTAGAACGTCATAAAAATCGCTATAATCATTTACAAGCCATTAGAGATATTGCTTTAACTAAAGAACTGGCAAATGAAATTATTAAAGAAAAAGCTTATAGAGAAGCGCTTCGTCTCTTTTATTTAAAAAAGGTGCTTTTAACCGATGAATGGTATATGGATTATGATATTGAAATCATATTGGGAGCCCTTTCTAAATTGCAAGAGAAATGCGATGATGCTTTAATGAAAAATATCAACCAACATTATATTACGACCATTACAGAATAGAGGTGTAGGAATGAAAACGGGAAAGAAAAATACCGAAGCAAAAGAGATTATTGAGAAGATTTACCATTATTCATTGGAAGAAATCATGGGTGAGCGGTTTGGAAGTTATTCGAAATATATCATTCAAGATCGTGCTATTCCCGATGTTAGAGATGGATTAAAACCAGTACAACGTCGTATTTTGTATTCGATGTATAGAGAGAAAAACACCTATGATCATGGATATCGTAAAAGTGCTAAAACCGTAGGAGATGTTATTGGTAACTTCCATCCACATGGTGATAGTTCGATCTATGAAGCGATGGTTCGTATGAGCCAAGATTGGAAGAGTCGTCATCCATACATTGATATGCATGGTAATAATGGATCCATTGATGGAGATAGTCCTGCTGCTTACCGTTACACCGAAGCAAGACTTTCTAAAATCAGTAATGAACTTCTAAAAGATATCGATAAAGAAACGGTTGTATTTGCTCCGAACTTTGATGATACTTTAATGGAACCCACCGTACTTCCTGCCAAGTATCCCAACCTTTTAGTAAGTGGTACTACGGGTATTTCCGCAGGATATGCCACCAATATTCCACCCCATAACTTAGAAGAAGTGATTAATGCTACGATTCATCGAATCGATAATCCGAATTGTAGATTAGAAACCCTTCTTGATATCGTCAAAGGACCTGATTTTCCAACGGGTGGAATTGTCGAAGGAATTGAAGGAATAAAAGAAGCTTACACGACAGGACGTGGAAAAGTAGTGGTTCGTGCAAGAACTACCTTCGAAGAAGAAAAAGGACGTCTTTCCCTTGTCGTAACAGAAATTCCTTTTGAAGTCAACAAAGCCTTATTAGTACGTAAAATCGATGAAATTAGAATTGATAAAAAAGTAGATGGTATTTTAGAAGTAAGAGATGAATCCGATCGTGATGGATTACGTATTGCTATCGATCTTAAAAAAGATGCTAATCGTGATTTAATTTTAAATTATTTATTTAAAAATACCGATTTACAAATATCATATAACTATAACATGGTTGCCATTGAAAATAGAAGACCAAGACTGCTTGGACTTGCTCCGATGTTAGATGCTTATATTCGCCATCAAAAAGAAGTGATTACGAAAAGAACTCAATTTGATTTAGCTACCGCTATGAAAAGACTTCATATCGTTGAGGGTTTAATTAAATGTCTATCAATCCTTGATGAAGTCATTAGAGTAATCCGTGCTAGTAAAAACAAAGCGGATGCCAAAGAAAACTTAGTAAAAGAATTTGAATTCACGATGGAACAAGCAGAAGCAATTGTTGTTTTACAACTTTATAAATTGACGAATACCGATGTTACTTTACTAGAAGAAGAATTAAAGAACTTACAACTAGTCGTTAAAGGATTAAATCAAATCTTATCCGATGAAGAAAAATTAAAAGATGTAATGAAAGAAGAACTTCGTCGTGTTAAGAAAGAGTATGGCTTACCACGTAAGACCGATATTAAAGATGAAATCATGGAAATCAACATCGATACCGATGCTTTAATTCCAAAAGAAGACGTGATTGTCATGGTTACCAAAGATGGCTATGTCAAGAGAACTTCTAAACGAAGTTATCAAGCCTCTACTGAAGATGCAAGCCTAAAAGAAAACGACTATATTTTAGGTAACTTTGAAATGAATACCCAAGATACTTTACTTTTATTTACGAACTTAGGAAATTATTTATTTGTACCTGTTTACTTACTTCCAGATTTAAAATGGAAAGATTTAGGGAAACATATTAGTAATATTATTAAAATTGAAGAACAAGAACTGATTGTGGCTTCTCTTCCTATTTCTTCGTTTGAAACGAATCAAGATATTACGATGGTTACAACTCTTGGTATGATTAAACGTACTCCTTTAAAAGAGTTTAAAGTATCAAGATACACGAAACCAATTACTTGTATGAAATTAAAAGGAGAAGATACTTTACTAGATGCTTTCTTTACGGATACATCGGATATTTTCTTAGGAACCAATCATGGATATGGTTTATGGTTTGACATGGATGATGTTCCACTAGTAGGATTAAAAACATCGGGTGTCAAAGCGATCAACTTAAAAGATGATTTTGTAGTAGGAGCATCACTCTTTAATCCTAACAAGGATGAGTATGTTACCATAGTCACCGATAAAGGAACGGGAAAACGCGTTAAACTATCTGAATTCGAAAAATCAACTAGAGCAAGAAGAGGTCTTATGATTCTTCGTGAAGTTAAGACCAATCCTTATAGAGTTATAAAAACGTTAATTACGGATTCTAGAAACCATATCGGCATCAAAGCCAATGATATAGAAAATATCAAATTAACAGAACTTCCAATTCTTGATCGTTATTCTACAGGAAGTACGATTGTCAAAGGACAAGTCTATGAAGTCTTCCTAGTAAAAGATTTAGAGAAAAAAGAAGAAATCAAAGAAAAAGAAGAGAAGACTATGAAAGAACCTTTAAAGAAAACGGTTTCTTTAAAAGAAATAGATGATCGTCTAATGACCATTGATGATTTCTTAGATATTTAAGCCTCGAATTGAGGCTTTTTTAGTTTTACTTTAAAATCATTACTTGGTCTTTATAATCTTTCAATTGGTGTTTTGAACATAAAATAATAAAAGTGATATAGATTTAATTCTATGTTTTTCTTTTTGGTTAGACTTGGATAAAATTATGGAGTTATGATACAATAGAAAGAGGTTAGGTGATAGAGATGAATAGAGAGAAACAATTAGCTAAAAATACGATTATTGTAGCTATGGGGAAGATTGCAACAAGATTTATTAGTTTCTTTTTACTTCCTTTATATACAGCTTTATTAACTACCGAAGAATATGGTACAATCGATTTATTAAATACCTGTATTTCTCTTTTATTACCTTTATTATTTTTACAGATAGATCAAGCTTTGTTTCGTTTTTTAATTGATGTACGAGATAAAGAAAAGAAGAAGAAAGAACTGATTACTACTTCTTTAATGACGGTTCTTGCTCAAACAGTTATTTTCTCTTTAATCTATTTAGTCATTGCTCAGTTTATTAATAACGAATATCAATACTTTTTATTAATTAACTTAATCTTTGCCGAATTATCCAATGTCTTCTTAGAAATTGCTCGTGGTTTTGGAGATAATGGAGTTTACTCTATAGGTAGTTTAATTACAGGAGCCGTTACGGTTATCTTAAATGTGATTTTAATTGCTGTCTTTAGATGGGGAGCCTATGGAATGTTAACGGCAACGTTGTTTGCTAATATCTTCTGTTGTATCTTTATCTTTATTAAAGAAAGACTCTATAAATATATTGATTTTAAAGCCTATAGTAAAGAAGAAAGAAAGAGTCTTTGGAAATATTCCATTCCTTTAGTTCCTAATCAATTATCGTGGTGGGTAGTTAATGCATCAGATAGAATTATTGTTACGATGATTTTAGGGGTTGGCTTAAATGGGGTATATTCATCTGCTAATAAGATTTCAAGTATTTGTATTACCTTGTTTGGTATTTTAAATATGACCTGGCAAGAGTCCGCTTCTATGTACATAAATGATAGTGATCACGATGAATATTTCTCTAAAATGATTAATTTTATTACAAGAGTCTTTATTTCCCTTTGTTTAGGCATCGTTGCTTTTATGCCCTTTATCTTTTCAATTTTAATTGTAGGAAAAGATTATGCAGGAGCTTATCAACAAATTCCAATTTTACTACTTGCTACCATCTTTAATATTTTAGTCTCTTTAATTGGTTCTTTATATGTAGCCATTAAAAAGACGAAAGAAATTGCCAAGACCTCTTTCTTTGCCGCGGTCATTAACTTGATTGTTGACTTTGCTTTAATTAAGTTTATTGGTCTATATGCTGCCTCTATTTCAACTTTAGTTGCCTATTTCACGATGTTCATATATCGTTACTATGATATTCAAAAATACATGAAGATTAAACTGGATACAAAAATGTTATTGACGTCACTTATTGCTGCTATATTTATTTTCATTTGTTACTATAGCAACAATACGATTCTCTATGTTATAGGAGCTCTTATTTCCGTATTATTTGCTTTTGTATACAATTACAAAGTCATGAAGAAGGGATATCAGTTCTTTATGAAAAAAATGAAAAAAGTTGTAAAAATTAGAATATAGATTGAAAAAGAATACAAATTATTTTATATTTATTAAGAATAGGAAGTGTTAATGTATGTATTGTTCTGAATGTGGAGCAAAAATAAAAAAGGGAGCCGCTTTTTGTGAAAAGTGTGGATCTCCTGTACCAAAGGAAAAAAGAGATTTAGAAGATGAAAATAAAGAGAATGAAGAACCTCGTAAGAAAATGTCTAAAGGAAAGAAAGTTGGTTTATTCTTTTTACTTTTTGTTTTATTTATTTTAGTAGGAGGATACGTATTTTTAGATCATTATTTTAGTCCAGAGAAGATGGCAAGTAAGTATTTGGATGCTTGGATTCAAAACGATAATCAAAAAATCTATGATTTATTAGATTTAGGAAGTGATAAGACGTTTGTTTCTTTTGAAAACTTTAAAGAAGTTTTTGAAGAGGAACAAGAAGAATTAAAAGATATTTCTAATTACACCATTAAAAAGTTAGATTATAGTGATGGAGGATTAACTGCTAAAGTATTAATTGGTTATACGGTTAAAGATTATCCTAGCGAAAAAGAAATTGAAATTGATTTAGTCAAAGCCAAAGAAAAGAAACTTTATCTTTTTGATGATTGGCAAGTAGTCATTAATACCGATAACTTTTTAGCTAATGATTATGCCATTAAAGTACCTAAAGGATCGAGTGTCACTTTGGATAATATTAAATTATCCGATACGTATTTAGATAAAAATGATTCGAGTGAAATCAATGATATTTATACCATTCCTAAAATCTTTACTAAAGAAGTTATGATTGAAGTAGAAACCCCTTATGGTATTAAGTTAACAAAGAAAACGGTTCCTAGTAGTGAAGATGTTTTTGAACTCGATTTAACAGTAGATGATTTATCGGATGAAATGAAGAATACTTTAATGGAGAAAATAAAAGCCGACTTAAATACTTTTTATAAAAATGTTTTAGATAAAAAGAATTGGGATAGCGTTAAAGATAATTATATTTATAATGATTCGACCCAAGAAGATTTAAAGAAAGCTTATCAAAAACTTTATGAAGATATTACGGAAGAAACTTCTACTCCTTTAAAGAGTTTTACTGTAACAGAAGTAAAACTATCCGATATTTCACTAACTACGGAAGGTAAGTTTGAAGTAGAAGCAAGAATTAGCTATAACTATCAAGTAGGCTACGATAAAGATAAAACGCATGACTCTAAAAATGCCTATACTTCAACGTTTACGTATGATTTCTTTGAAGAAGAGTATAAACTTTCTAATATTAGTAGATTTGTTACGTATTTTTCCATTTACTTTTAATAAAGATTTCATGTTATAATAAAATAAAGAAGAAAGGAGTTACATTATGGCTAAATATTGTACCAAATGTGGAAAGAAATTAAAAGAAGGGGAAGTATGTGATTGCGATAAAAAAGAAAAAGAAGTAAAAGAAGCAAAAAAAGACAAAGAATTTGATTTTAATCACTATGTGAATACTTTTGTAGCGATAGTGAAAGGGATGTTTACGAAACCCGTTGATACCATGAAAAAATATACCAAGAAAGAACATTTTGGAGTCATGGTCAGTGCTTTAGTACTAAACTGTATTGTATCAGGACTTTTCCTATATGTTTTTATTGATAAAGTCTTAAATCAAGTGATGGGACTTATGTCTAATCTTAGTTATTATGGATTATCGGATTTTGATTATGGCTATGGGCTTTTAAATTTACCGTTCTTTGATGTTTTTGTAACAGGTTTATTCTATATGGCTGTTTGTTTTATCGTAATCGCCTTCATGATCTATGTAATTGCAGGAGCGATTATGAAGAAAGACATGGATTTTAAGAAAGCCTTAACTTTAGTGGGTGTTACTTCTTGTTTTACAACGATTACAACGTTAGCATGTCTTATCTTAAGTTTTGTTAGTATTCCCTTAAGTTTATTGGTTCTTGTGGTTGCAGCTATTTACTTTATCATTTACCTTGCTCAAGGAATACTGGCTACTTCTGATGTCGATAAGAACCGTCTTGCCCATGTCTTAGTACCATCCCTTGTTGGAGCATCTTTCATTGTTTTAGTTGTTTTACCTAAATTATTTTCTTAATCTGTAAAGATACCTTAATTTAGTTAAAAAAACTTGTTATTTTGAAGAAATTACGTTAAAATAATACTATCTTCTAAGGAAGAAGAGTAAATATATATTTCTTATAAAGAGATCGTTGTTAGGTGAGAAAACGAAAGAAATGCTATTGAAAGACACTTCCTTTTATTTAGAAGCGTACCTTTCGCGATAAGAAAGAGGAAAAGCATAAAGTAATTTATGAAATTAAGGTGGCACCACGGGGAAACTCGTCCTTATGTGTGGGCTACCTTTTTATTTGGAGGAATGAATATGATAACAAAACCAAAAGGATGTCATGATATCTATGGACAAGAAGGAAGAAAATGGAAGTATGTCGAAGAAGTCATCGATATGGTGATGAAAAAGTACCATTACGACTATATTCGTACACCGATTTTTGAAGCTACGGAACTCTTTCATCGTGGAGTAGGAGAGTCATCCGATATTGTAACCAAAGAAACGTATGACTTTGTAGACCGAGGAGATAGAAAGATGACTTTACGTCCGGAAGGTACGGCAGGTGTAGTTCGTAGCTACATTGAAAACAAAATGTATGGAGAACCAAGTCAGCCTATCAAACTTTATTATAATGGAACGATGTATCGGTATGAACGCCCTCAATCGGGACGTGACCGTGAACTTACACAGTTTGGAGTAGAAGTTTTAGGAAGCGAAGATCCGATGGTGGATGCGGAAGTAATATCTATTCCCGTTAACATTTACAAAATGTTAGGATTAAAACAAATCAAAGTCAATATCAATTCACTAGGCGATATGGAGTCACGTAAACGTTATAGAGAAGCACTTATTGAGTATTTCCGTCCACATATCGATGAATTATGTGAAGACTGCCGTAATCGTCTTGAAAAAAATCCCCTTCGTATTTTGGATTGTAAAGTCGATTGTGATAACGAGCTTATTAAAAATGCACCTACAACGCTTGATTATTTAAATGAAGCAAGTAAAGAAAGATTTGATAAAGTCACCAGTTACTTAGGAGCTTTAGGAATTGAACACGAAGTGAATCCTAAAATCGTAAGAGGACTCGATTATTATTGTCATACGGTTTTTGAAATTGAAGCGAAGGTTGAAGGCTTTGGTAGTCAAAACGTCCTAGGTGGAGGAGGCAGATACGATGGTCTTGCGGAACAACTAGATGGTCCTAAAACACCAGGTATGGGCTTTGCTAGTGGATTAGGCCGTCTTATCCTAGCACTTGATAAAGAAGAAATTAAACTACCTATTAAGGAAGACGTTGATGTCTTTATCATGTATGTCAATGAAGATGAAAAACTAAATGCTTTGTATTTGACGCAAGAATTAAGAATGAATGGGTTTACTGTTGAGACTGAATATCTAGGAAGAGGCTTAAAAGGTCAATTCAAGCAAGCTGATCGCCTACAAAGTAAATATTTACTTATTTTAAATTCTGAGGACTTAAACGAAAATGTCGTAACGGTTAAAAACAATAAAACCAAAGAAGAAGAAAAAATTGATTTAGATTATCTCATTTACTATTTAGATGAACATTTAGAGGAAGAAGAAAATCTTCATTTAGGGCACGATGGATATGAATATCATGAAGATAGGGAAGAGGATGAAGATGAGGAGGACGAATAATGAAAACAACCCATAATGGAAGTTTTACCATCAAAGATGTAGGTAAGAAAGAAACATTTTATGGATGGGTTCAAAAGAAACGAAATTTAGGAGGACTTATCTTTATCGATTTACGTGATCGTTCAGGAATCATTCAATTGGTTGTTCGTCCTGAAAATAAAAATTATGAATTAGCTGAATCCCTTCGAAGTGAATACGTTTTAAAAGTCGAAGGTGAAATTACTGAACGTGAAAATAAAAATACAAATCTTCCTACGGGAGAAATTGAAGTCATAGTTGAAGAATTAACCGTTTTAAATACTTCCAAAGATTTGCCTTTTGAAATCAAAAACGATACCACAGCGTTAGAAGATACGCGTCTTAAATATCGTTATTTGGATTTAAGAAGAGATACACTAAAAGAAAAATTGATAACCCGTTCAAAGATTATGCAAATTACGCGTAATTATTTAACCGATCATGATTTTATTGAGATTGAGACTCCAGTTTTAGGAAGAAGTACACCAGAAGGAGCAAGAGATTATCTAGTTCCGTCTCGTGTAAGTAAAGGTTCCTTTTATGCCCTTCCTCAGTCTCCTCAATTATATAAACAACTTTTAATGATTTCGGGGATGGAAAGATATTTCCAAATTGCCAAGTGTTTCCGGGATGAAGATTTAAGAAGTGATCGTCAACCTGAGTTTACTCAAATTGATTTGGAAATGAGTTTTGTAGAACCAGAAGATGTTATGACCTTAATGGAAGGATTACTTGCTAAAATGTGGAAAGAAATTAAAGGAGTAAATCTTACTACACCTTTTCCTAGAATGAAATGGGATGAAGTCTTTGATACCTATGGAAGTGATAAACCGGATTTAAGATTTGATTTAAAGATTCAAGATATTACGGATGTTTTTAAAAATACAAATTTTGGTTTATTTCAATCGGTTTTAGAAAATAAAGGCATGATTAACTGTCTCGTTATCAAAAACAAAGCAAGTGATTTTTCAAGAAAAGATTTAGATAAGTTATCGGACTTTGTTAAAACCTATCAAGC
>CANRHM010000027.1 GCA_947630415.1 uncultured Bacilli bacterium
ACAAAATATTTTTCGAGTAAAAACGAAATTAATGGTTGTTACTATAAAGAGGGAGCCTTTTATTATTACGACGAATTAATTATGAAACGGGAAGATTTATTTTTAAAAGGAGATCACAATGTAGAAAATGCCCTTGCTAGTATTATGGCGGCTAAGGAAGTAGGAGTATCAACTGAGGATATTGTTTCGGTGTTAAAGAGTTTTAAAGGAGTAGAACATCGTCTTGAATATGTTCGTACTGTAAAAGGAAGAACCTTTTATAATGATACAGAAGCAACCAATATCAAGTGTACGCAAATTGCCCTTTCTTCGTTTGACGAACCGGTTATCCTTTTCTTAGGAGGACTAGAACGAGGACAAAACTTTGATGATTTAGCTCCTTATATGAAAAAGGTAAAAGCCATTCTTGGAATCGGTGCTTGTAGAGAAAGAGTTAAAGTCTTTGGAGAAAAGATGGGAATTCCTACGTACATTTATGAACATTTAAAAGAGGCCTTTCCTAAAGCCTATGAGTTGTCGAGTGAGGGGGATGTAATCTTATTAAGTCCTGCTTCAGCATCGTGGGATCAGTATAAAGAATGTGAAGTACGAGGCGCGGAATTTAAAAAATACGTGGATGAATTGGAGGAATAGATATGAAAATAATCGATGTTAAAGGAAGAGAAATATTGGATTCAAGAGGAAATCCAACCGTGGAAGTAGATGTTTATTTGGAAGATGGCAGCATGGGTAGAGCCATGGTTCCAAGTGGTGCATCTACTGGTGAAAGAGAAGCACTTGAGCTAAGAGACGGGGGAACTCGTTATCTTGGAAAAGGCGTTCTTAAAGCAGTAGAACACGTGAACAACGAATTAAAGAGTTTAGTGGTAGGAATGGATGCTTATAGACAAAAAGAAATCGATTATAAAATGATTGAAGCGGATGGAACTCCTAATAAAGCAAGGTTTGGCGCTAATGCCATTTTAGGTGTTTCAATGGCTGTTATGAGGGCATCTGCTATCTCAATGAAAATGCCTCTTTATCGTTATATTGGATCAGGAAATATTTTACCCTATCCTATGATTAACATTATCAATGGTGGAGCGCATGCTGACAATGTACTTGATTTTCAGGAATTCATGATTATTCCTAGACAAGATACTATGAGGGAACGTGTTCGTGTTGCTTCTGAAGTATTCCATCATTTAAAGAAAGTATTAAATGAAAAAGGTTATACAACAGGAGTGGGCGATGAAGGTGGTTTTGCTCCAAATCTAAAGAGCAATAAAGAAGCCCTTGATTTAATTATGGAGGCTATCGAAAAAGCAGGATATACTCCTTCTAAAGATGTTGCGCTTGGACTAGATGTAGCCGCAAGTGAATTCTATCAAGATGGAAAATACGTTTTAAAAGGTGAAGGGAGAACTTTATCAACCGATGAGTTAATTGCTTTTTATGAGGAATTAGTTTCCACTTATCCTATTATTTCGATTGAAGATCCTGTTGATGAAAACGATTGGGATGGATTTGAAAAAATAACAGCTCATCTAGGAGATAAGATTCAATTAGTAGGCGATGATTTGTTTGTTACCAATAAGAAATGTCTTCAAATGGGAATTGATCATCATGCTGGAAATGCCATTTTGTTGAAAGTAAATCAAATTGGTACCATTACCGAGACTTTAGAGACTATTGAACTTGCAAGGAATCATGGCTATAAAACGATTATTTCACATCGAAGTGGAGAAACCGAAGATACGACCATTGCGGATTTAGCAGTGGGTCTTAATCTAGGTCAAATTAAAACCGGATCGATGAGTAGAAGTGAACGTTTAGCGAAGTATAATCAACTCCTTCGTATTGAAGAAGAATTAGAAAAAGAAAGAAGGTAAAAATTCTTTTTTTTTAAATTTTGTTTGACAAATATACTGCAAAATAATAAAATAGCAGTAGATTTGTCAAGGAGGATATATGAAAAAAATGACTATAGAAGAGTTTGAGCAAGAAAGTTATATTGAAATAATTCAGTCAATTATGAAAATGAATAACGGTTATATTACGACTAAAGACCTTGCTCATTTTAATATCCATAGGATGTATCTTAAAATAATGAAGGAAAAAGGCTTAATTGAAAAAGTAGGGACAGGTATTTATATAGAGTGTACTAAAATAGAAGACCCATATTATGTCTTTTCTTTAAATATACCCAATATTGTTTTTTCTCATATGACAGCACTTTATTTTCATGGACTTTCTATTAAAGCCCCAAATGATAAATATAATATAACTATAAAACATAGTTATCATAACGCTCATTTAAAAGGTCATGAAATTTTTTATGTACAAAATGATTTATATGACCTAGGACTTATTGAAGTTAAAACTCCCATGGGGAATAGGGTAAAGGCATATGATATAGAAAGATGTATATGTGATATCATTAGGTCTAAAAAAAGAATGGATCTGGAGCATGTTAAATATAGCATAAGAGAGTATCTTAAAAGAAAAGACAAAGATTTAGTGAAACTTTCTAATTATGCAGAAAAAATGGGTATTCGTGATAAGGTAATGAATTATATAGAGGTATTCTATGAATAGTATGCAACTAAAAAGTAAATTAAAAAATATAGCTAAAGAAAAAAAGATTGATTTTAATATAGTACTAAGACTTTACATGTATGATCGCTTTATAGAAAGATTAGCTATTAGTAAATATAAAGATAACTTCATTATAAAAGGAGGATTTTATTTAAGCATATTATTTGGGGTAGAAAATAGATTTACTATGGATGTTGATGCATTATTTAAAAATAATAATTTTAACGAAGAAACAATTGTTAAAATGATCAAAAAAATTATTTCTTTAGATATAAAGGATAATGCAAGATTGACCTTTCTTGAAATCGTTCCTATAAGAGATCTAGATGAATATGGTGGATTTAGAATAGTTATTCAAATCGAATTAGAAAATATAAAAGAGAAATTTCATATAGATGTTGTTACAGGAGATCCTATTACTCCCAGAGAAATCAGTTATAAATATCATCCTATATTAAGCGACCATTACATTCATTTATGGGCTTATAATATAGAAACAGTTCTTGCCGAAAAGATAGAAACAATCTTAAGTAGATTAGAATTAAATGGAAGAATGAGGGATTATTATGATGTTTATTTAATCTATAAAAAAGAATGGGAAAACATAAATAGAATTCATCTCTGTAATGCTATGAATAGAACTTTTTCTAAAAGAGAATATAAAGGTAATTTAGCGGATGCCATAAACGTAATAGCAAATAGTAGAGTATTAAGATTAAGATGGGAAAACTATCAAAGAAAATATGCTTATGCCAAAGAAATAGAATTTGATGAAATTGTAGAAATCATTAAAAAAATAATAGAACAATTAGAACTTGTTCATATATAAAATATAGTCGAATCATATTAAAATAGAACACCAACATAAAGGTAAAAAATCAAGTTTTTTCTTTCCTGACAGCATTGTGTAAAATTTCTTGCTTTTTTTTGCCTTTTTCCCTTTTTCTCTTGACTTTTCCATGTTATAATCATAATAGGGAAGGTAGTGAGCGAGTATGGATGAACGTCAATTAGAAATCTATGACTTTATTCTTTCTCTTGCTCATAAGACGAGTGGAATAACCAATACCGATGTTGCCTCTTTAATAAAAAAATACTGTTCACATAACGCATTATCCACATCCCAAATGAAAACCCAAATCCAACAGGCTTTTTTAGCATTGTCAAAAGAGATTTCTACGCGTAATGAAGATACGCCTTTTTCGGTTTATGGAATTACCAATGAAAATGAATTATTCGAGTTTATTCATGAAAACGGGGAACTCGGTTTTTTGGATGATAAAGAACCTAAATTATTTGCTTTTCCGTTAGGAAAATACTCTCTTGTAAATACCGAAAACCGTATTTATACCTATGAAGATACGAGAAAAGTTTCTTACTTAAAAGGCATTTACCAAGAAATTCCAAGTTATATGAAAAAAGATGTTACCTCTTTAAGTGACATCATTGATATTGCTAGTTTCTATCTCTATAGAAGAGATTGGCATCTTCAATCGTATGAAGATACCTTAAAATATATGGTAGGAACGCCTGCCGATTATTTGGAACTTGCTGTTAAATTCTTTGAGCAACAAGGCTATCCCGTACAACGTTACCAATTTGTATCGTTAAGGAATCCAGACGAGAGTCACTTGTTTTTAGCCTATCAAAAAGACGATGCTTGGTATTATTTTGAACCTTTATTTGAGCCTTTCTTAGGTATTCATAAATATGAGAGTAAAAACGAATTAGAGCAAAATATCATGGCTAAATTTATGACCTATTATACAAAAGACTTTGCCCATATTTTAAAAGAAAACAAAGCGTGGACTTCAAATGATAAGAAAAACTATGAAGATGCACTTACTTTCCAAGATAAAGCGATTTATGATCATCGCTTGTCTTCTAAAATGCATGAAGAAGATCCCACTTTCTCAACGGTATTTGATGAGAATTGTTATACCAAATGGTATCAAAGCCTAGATTTATTAAATAAACTCCCTGCTAGTTTTGCCTTTTACACACTTCGTCGTCTAAGTAGTCCAAAGAATCGCATTTCGTATGATGAATACCAAACCTATCTTTATTACCAGACAAAAGTTGCTAGTATGGAAAGAGCTAAAATACTTTATGAGAAAGAACAATACCTCTTAAAACTTACCCTTTCTCAAGTGTTAGTTCCGGGTTATTATGAAAAAGAGAAAGAGATTACTTTGTTTCATGAGATTGAAATTCCGGCTAGATTAGTCGTTCTAGAAGAAGAAAAGAAAGAGCGAGAAGTCTTAGAAATAGTACATAAACACTTATATCGTCTTGCTTATCATTTAATAGGAAAAGAAAATGAAATGATTCGTCTCGATGAAAAAGGAGATATTCTCTTAACCGAAGGCGTTGATTTATTTGAAATTAATTCTGGTAAGAATATCTATCCACTTATAAATGCCAAGATGCCTTACGCCATTCAAATCAACAAAGAAAATGAGCTTACCTTTAGAGGGGCAGCTGATTATGAAAAATTAAGTATTGAAAAACGTATTTACGATAAAGTTTTTGCATCAACTTTAATGCATCGTGAGATGAAGTTAATCGATTTTCCAGTCGATTTTCTAAAAGAAAATAAACTTCCAAACAAAGAAGAACATATGCAAGATTATGTCGTTCGTATGGGAATGACTTCTAAAGTTACAAAAGAACAAGAAGAAACTTTTGATCAAAAAAATCCAAAAGGAATAGACTTTGGACAATTAGAAAAAACCTATACTAATCCTCTTCCTATTCGCATTCTCTCATACTATAAAGACTTAGAAGATGTGGAAAAACTAAATTTACTCTTTGATTTTTCTTCGCATGTGTTAAGAAGTGATGCTCTAAATATTTCCTCTTACTTACTCTATATGGCTAAAACTCTAGCAGAAAGACTAGCTTTACTCTGTAACCAAGGTTATTATTATGATACCTCTTCAAATATGCAAGAAAATATATCCTTAAGTGGTGAGTTCCTATCCTCTTCTTTCTTACCTTATAGAGAAGATGATATTACTTCTAAAAAAGTACAAGGAATCTATCAATGTTTAAGTTTTGTAGAACCTTTGAAAACCCTTAGTGAAGCCTCATATTTAATTACAAAAAAGCGTTTAGATAATCCACTAGAGACGGTCTTTATTGGACGTTATATTGAAAGTTTGACCGAAGAACAACAAGAACTTTTCTTCCAGTTGTACCAAGAATTAAAAGAAGAAAAAGAACTAACATCTCTTTTTGATAAAGTATTTAAGAGTTCTCTATCGAAAGAAAATCAAATGGTTTATCGTGATTTAGTAGCTATTTTAGAAGACTTTATGGATGACTCGTATAGCAAGATGATGGATCGTGTTAACATGATATTAAAAGAACAAGAATTCATGAGTGCCGTATCAAAGTTAAGTACCGAGGACCGGTTTGTATGTTATCTTAAGAGAAGATTTGAAGAGGACAAATTAAGAGTTAAAGATGTTACTTTTGATGAGATTTGTAATGATTCGAAGATTGGTTTACTTTTAAGAAAAGAAGAAATTATGACCTCTTCCATTAAGACCCTTTTAACTTATCAAATTAGTGATTTAGCAACATTCTATACGGTAGGAAGACTATTGGTAGAACTTGCTACTACTGAAGATGAGGTACGGAAAAGAGAAATTGAAAAAGCATTACTTCCATACCAAGTAAAAGAAGAAAAAGTAAATCCTATGTTAATGACGATTGAAAATACCGAAATAAAAGAACAAAATAGTATTCCAACCCTTCCAAAGATTGCTCAAAGTACGAGTGGAATGGCCACCCCATTTTACCTATTATTTGTTTTTGTTGGTATGATTCTAATCGTTCTAGGGGTTATTTTATCCTTTATTCTATAGAAAAACGTTATTTTGTTTGCTTTTTTAAAGAGAATATGATAAAGTAATACATAGTGAAAGGGAGGGTATATATGAAAATTGCCTTAGTAATTATTTCAATCCTTCTTATAGTTATTGTTTTATTACAAAGTAACAAAGCAGAAGGTGGGGCTCAAATCTTTTCAGGAGCAACGACAGATTTATTTAGTAAAAGAAAAGAACGTGGAAGTGAACTTGTAATTAGTCGTGTTACTTTTATACTAGGAATGTCATTCTTTGTTATTTGTTTAGTACTATCTTTTATGTAAACAAACTGTTTAAGGACTATGAAAATAGTCCTTTTTATTTTATAATCCTGAATTTATCAGTTTTAATCAAAAAAAATCTTCCAAACCCATTAAATATAAGGATTTGAGAGATTTTTAAACAAACAAAAAAGTGAGTACGCAAATACATTTTTCTGTATAATATTAAAAAATGCTCTTATTACCTGATTTTATGCATGAAAATTGCAATTCCTATCCTAATGATAATACAAAAAATTTAAAAATTCAATAGTACTCTTTACGTACTCAAAAAATAAAATTAAAATTTGACAAGAAAATCCTTATAAATAAAGGGTAGAAGAACAATGTAAAGTTTCAAAACTGATAAATTCCCGGAAGTGAACTTGTAATTAGTCGTGTTACTTTTATACTAGGAATGTCATTCTTTGTTATTTGTTTAGTACTATCTTTTATGTAAACAAACTGTTTAAGGACTATGAAAATAGTCCTTTTTATTTTATAATAAAAGTACATACTATAAGTAGGTGAGATAATGAAAGAAAAGGTTTTAAACTTATTAAAAGAAGTTGATAGTGCGCTTTCTCTAGAGGAGATTGATTCTAGGTTAGGAAACAGCACGGTGAGTGAAACACAAGAATTGATGCAAGCTTTAAAAGAGTTATGTGAAGATTGTTCGGTGTATCATTCCAATAAAGATAAATATTTGTTGCTAGAGAAAAGTCATTTAGTAAAAGGGGTACTTAGAGCCAATCGAAAAGGCTTTGGCTTTGTCGAAGGGGGAGACCCAACGAGACAAGATGACGATATTTATGTCAGTAGTAGCAATATGAATGGGGCAATTCACAATGATTTAGTCTTGGTCGAAATTACTTCTAAAAAAGGAGTCGACCGTAAAGAAGGAAGAATTCTTAAGATTATTAAAAGAGAATTAAAAGAAGTTGTAGGAATTGTTCAATACGATAAAGATAAATGCATGGTCTTGCCGGACGATAAAAAGTTAAAAATCAAAATTGAAGTGGATAAGAAAAATACAATGGATGCCGTCGATGGGCATAAAGTTACGGTAGAACTATTAGGCCTCATTAGTGGAACACGTTATCGTGGTAGGATTACACGTATTTTAGGACATAAGAACGATCCGGGTGTTGACATTTTATCCATCATTTATAAATACAATATTGATACCGTATTTGACGATGAAACAATGGCAGAACTAGATCAAATTCCAAACGAAGTACACGAAGAAGAGTTGGTAGGAAGAAAAGATTTACGTGATCAAGTGATTTTTACGATTGATGGTGATGATACCAAAGATATTGACGACGCAATATCGATTAAAAAGCTAGACAATGGAAACTATGAATTAGGTGTTCACATCGCGGACGTGAGTTACTATGTAAAAGAGAATTCAGCCATTGACCATGAAGCCATGATGCGAGGTACCAGTGTTTATTTAGTAGATCGTGTTATTCCCATGCTTCCACATAAACTATCAAATGGTATTTGTTCCCTTAATCCAGGAGTCGATCGCTTGGCGATTTCCTGTGTCATGGAAATTAGTCCTAAAGGCACCGTTGAAAAATACGATATTTTCCCAAGTGTTATTAAGTCACGAATACAAATGACTTATAACAAAGTAAATGAAATCTTAGAAAAGGATACCATCCCTGAAGGTTATGAACCATTTGCCGATGATTTACGATTAATGGAAGAATTAGCAGAATTAATTCATAAATATAAAATGGAACGAGGAAATCTCGATTTCGACACCGATGAAGCGAAGATTTTAGTGGATGAAAACTGTCATCCAATCAAGATTGATAAACGATATAGAGGAAAAGGAGAAAATTTAATCGAAGAGTTCATGATTATGGCGAACGAAACAGTCGCAACGCATATTTTCTATATGCAACTTCCGTTCATTTACCGTGTTCATGAGTACCCAAAAGAAGAGAAAATTAGAGGCTTTTTATCCTTCCTTGCTTCTCTAGGTTATACCTATACGGGAAATATGAAAGATATGAAACCTAAAAATCTACAACGTTTGCTTCTCTATTTAAAAGATAAAAAAGAATACAAAATCTTATCGTCGCTTCTTTTAAGAAACATGCAAAAAGCGGTGTATAAGCCTCAAAACTTAGGTCATTATGGATTGGCAAGTCCTTGCTATACCCATTTTACAAGTCCTATTCGAAGATATCCCGATACCACGGTACATCGCTTATTAAGAACGTACCTCTTTGAAAATAAAATCGATGCCAATACCCTTGCCCATTGGGAAGAAAAACTAAATTTTGTGGCCGACAATTCCTCTGCTAGAGAACGTGCCAGTGTCAATTGTGAGCGCGAAGTAGAAGATATGAAAATGGCTGAATATATGGAAGATCACATTGGTGAAGAGTTCGAAGGTATGATTTCGAGTGTCATGAATTTTGGCATGTTCGTTCAACTCGATAACTTAGTAGAAGGATTAGTTCCGATTAAAGATATGGATGACTTCTATCACTTTGATGAAGTTGCCTTAACCTTAAGAGGAGAACGTACCAATAAACTTTATCGTATTGGAGATCGTGTTTTAATAAAAGTAAAATCCGCTTCCAAAGAAGAGCAAATGATTGATTTTGAAATTATTAAGAAATTAGGAGACTAAAATGGCTAAAAAGAAGAAAAAGGCTTTAAAAAAATCGGTTCGAAGCTTTATACTACTTCTTATTTTAGGAGTACTTTTAGGTGTTTCTTTGGCAACGATTAAAAACTTTACGAAAAAAGAAGAAGAACCTGTAACGCCTTCCGTGGTACCTCCTTTGATTGAAGAAGAAAAAGGACCTACCGTTACAACGGCTTCTTTAATCATGGTAGGAGATGCGCTTATTCATGAAGCTGTGTATGGAGATGCTAAAACAACGAATGGATATGATTTTAAACCGATGTTAGAAAATATTAAACCGCTTATTTCTTCTTATGATTTAGCTTACTATAATCAAGAAACCATTTTAGGGGGATTGGAATTAGGCTTATCGACGTATCCTCGCTTTAATTCGCCTTATGAAGTAGGAGATGCTTTTGTCGATGCAGGCTTTAACTTAGTATCGTTATCTACGAATCATACACTAGACCGTGGAGAACAGGCCATTCTTAATTCAAGAGCCTATTGGGATAAACAAGAAAATGTGCTAGCAACCGGAAGTTATGCATCCATGGAAGAACGGAATACACCGGTTATTAAAGAAGTAAACGGTATTACTTACACCATGCTTTCGTATACGACTACGACCAATGGTTTAAAAATTCCCGAAGGGAAGCCTTATTTACTCAATTATTACGATGAAGAGACCGTCAAAGAAGATATAGAACGCGTTCGTGATAAAGTTGATATTCTTTTGGTTTCTATGCATTGGGGAACCGAATATAACCTAGGTGCTAGTAAAGAACAAAAAGAAATCGCATCTTACCTTGCTAGCCTTGGAGTCGATGTTATTATAGGAACCCATCCTCATGTCGTGGAACCTATCGAGTTTATTGATAATACCATGGTTATCTATTCCTTAGGAAATTTAATTTCTGCTCAACGAGGTGTAGAACGTTTAACCGGAGGAATTGCTACCATTACATTTAAGAAAGTTGTCGATGGTGATAATACTACAATTACATTAGAAGATCCAAGAGTAGGCCTTGTTTATACTTATAGCAAAGGTTCTAGTTCAACAGGACGTTACGACTTTAAACTCTATTTATATCAAGACTTAAAAGAAAGTCTTTTAGCTGATTACGAAACGTATTATAATAAGTATATTAATGTTTTAAAGAAGGAAAATGACTCTATTAAGGAGATCGAATTTTCATCCTAAGTGAGGTGATAAACATTGGAAATATTTAATCGAAGTGCACGACATGACTATTTCATTGAAGATGAAATCGAGTGCGGAATCGTTTTAAAAGGAACAGAAATCAAATCCTTACGTGAAGGAAAAGCCCATATCAAAGATAGTTATGCCATCTACCGTAATGGAGAAATCTATCTTTTAAATATGTTTATCTCACCTTACAAAGAAGGAAATATTTTTAATCACGAAGAAACAAGAACGAGAAAATTATTACTTCATAAAAAAGAAATCTATAAACTAAGGGATAAAATCCGTATCGAAGGATATACCCTTGTTCCTTTAAAAGTTTATCTTGTACGAAATCGTGCCAAAGTTTTATTAGGGGTATGCAAAGGTAAAAAGAATTTTGATAAAAGGGAAAGTATGAAAGAACGCGATATTAAAAGACAACTCGATAAAGCAAATAAAAATCGTTGGTAATTATTTATAGGGGGATTTATGAATTACGAATATTTAGATTTTGTAGCCATTTTAGCATTTGAAAGTATTTTAAATTTTGATACGAGACACTACATTACTTTAGAACAATTAAAAAACTACAAGAATTTCTTGTATGAAGAAGCGAAAAAAAGCATAGAAAAACTACACGAGATCGATGAAAAAACTTATGATGATGAACTTAAATGTATTATTGATTTTGATGTTGAAGATGCCTTACCTTCTTTTTTAGAAAGACAAAAGGCTCTTTTCTATTTCGAAGATGGAAAAATATATTTGAAAGAAGATATACATACGAATGCCTTTCAAATACATGATTATCTTTGTTCTCTTCCTTGTAGATCTATTCATTTAAGAGGTATCTTTATTAGCTTTTCAAAAACATTAGAGGGATTAGAAATCTTAGGACTAAGTCCAGTAATTGAAAAAATGAAGGCTTTTTTGGATTTAGAAAAAGAGTTGGAAAAACTTTATTTGATGGAAAAAACGCCTACAACATTGAATCAATTAAATCTTTATCAAGCATTAGAAATGAGTAAGTTATTAGAATATGATAAATTATCAGATAGCCAAGCGTTTTCCTTAATGCACATGCCGTTTTATATATTAAAAAGAGAAAGAGAAAAGGCAAACAAGGATGCTACTTCCACACAAAAGGACAAGCAGGGAATTTATCTAAGTCCCATTACGTTTTTTTTGAGTGATGCTTTTCAAAAAGCCATTTTCTTTGACGATGCTCTTTATGAAGATAAGGTTTCTGCGTATTTTTATTATCTCTATTGCCAAAAAGATAAAGAAGAAGATACTTGGGGACCTGAATTAGAACCTCTACGTGTCGAAGGAGACGATCTACTTACAAAACTGGAAGCTTTAGGATATGACACCCATTGTCCTCAGTTCGATGAAGATGAGGATTACGATGATGACGAAGAGGACGAAGAAGATTATGATGAAGATGATGAGGATGAGGAAGAATATGACAATGAAGAACAAGAACTAGGAGATAAAGAAGAAACTCTAGCAGTTAGCAAATCCAATTATGCATTCTATTTAACCTATATTTCCATGCTTGATCGATACCAAAATGTTATGGGAAAAGATACTACACTAGAAAAAGTAAAAGCACATCTTCTTTATCTACTTGATAATTATTCTATGAAACTATGGATGGATAGTAATTTAGAAGAACATATGAAAACATCGACTATTTTAGATCCTAGAGTAGCCTATAATTATGAAGAAATGGCCGCGTTTTATTTAGAAGAGTTACAAGAAGAAGGCATAAAAGATGACCTTGCTATAAGAAAAATCTTACTAGTTAGAACGTATTATGAACTTACCGATAGTAAACATATTAAATCTCTTCTAGAAAAGGAAAGTTCAGATAAAGAGTTCCTTTCTAAAATGATTTTAGATCCATTAGAAGATAAATCTCTATCGAATGATATAAAAACGTATCAAAAAAGATTTAAAGATTCTCATAAACATTAAAAGAGGAGTCCATTATATTTACAAATGGACTCTTTTTTGATATAATTAGCACCATGGGGCTGATATTGGTTTCGACGGGATAGATGGGGCTTCAATGGCAAGTCGTGGTAGACGTACCTACATCAGTTAATAATAACTGGAAACAATAATCAATTAGCTTTCGCCTAGTTTAAACGCGGAAGGCTTCTATCACTTCTTTACCTACGAGAAGGGTTAGAGGTTCATTAAAGTAGGCTATATTCTTTTCTTGATTAGGGAAAAGAATGAACTTAACTAATCTAGAAATAGAATTGGTTTGTTTGTTCGCTTGTTCTATTTCGAACTCTAAGGAATAAACTAAACTTGTAGAAGTTGTCGATTCTGCTATTTCGGACAGGAGTTCGATTCTCCTCAGCTCCACCATATGGATACTAAACTCGGACTTTTCAATTAATTTGATTAGTTCGAGTTTTAATATATTTCAATTCATGATAAAATTATAAGTAGATATAATCTAAAATATCTTAAGGGAGGTCTTGAATGAATAAAGAGATAGTAAAATCAGAGATGAATGTAAATAACAATAAAATTAATGTAATGAGAATAGGAAATAAAGAATATATTTCTCTTACCGATTTGGCAAGATATGCTAACCCTGAGGAACCCAAAATTCCAATTCAAACTTGGATGCGTAATAGAGATGTTATTGCTTATTTAGGATTGTGGGAAAAATTAAATAACAACAATTTCAAAGGTGTCGAATTTACGACCTTTGAATCTTCAGCCGGTAAAAATAGTTTTTATATGTCTCCACAAAAATGGATA
>CANRHM010000028.1 GCA_947630415.1 uncultured Bacilli bacterium
ACATCTCTTTTTTTATTAGAGACATTTTTGCTTAAAATTCTTTTTTTAATTAGAGACATTTTCGAAAAAAAGTCACAGCCGCTTATTAAATTTATTGCTTTTGAAAACACTTTGTGTTATTATAAGACTACTTTGGGGGATTGATTGAATGACTTATAGCGATTATGTAGCATTAGAAGGTTTTATTTCTAAAAAGAAAAATGAAATTGATGAAGAGTTGAATGATATCAGCCAAGAAAGAACAAAGAATGATCAAACTTTTGAGGAAAAGAAAAAATGTCAAGAACAGGTAGAAGCAAAGTTAAATGAACTGGATAAACTGGATTATGATTTTTTTATCCAGTCGCCTTTTGTAGCGGCCCTTCTAATAGCCTTTGGTATAGTATCTTCAATGGCATTCGTTGGATTTACGGTTATGTTTTTTCAATTCGTTTGGCCGATGGGTGTTGCCTCTATGGCTTTAACAGGCTTTTTTGACTATGTATTCTTTTTTTCAAAAAAAGGAATTGCTAGAAGCCTTTTAGAAAGTTATAAAATAAAAAAACAAAATCCTCATCTTTTAGAAGATTTAAACCAGGAAAAGAAGGATTTACAAGATTATTTTGAAACGTATTATGAGAATTTAAAAAAATTAGAGAATCAAAAGAAAAGTTTAGAAGCTAAAAGAAGTGCTTGGGTAGAGGCTCAAAGTGAGCTTACTCATTTCTTTAATGATAAAACGACATTAGCGATGGAGAAAGAAATAGAACCTTCTATGGTAGAAGGAAAAGAACCATTACAAAAGAAGTAGTAATAGGAGGAAAATATGGATTTAAAAGAATATAGAGAAAAAATTAGTCATTTAGAAGTAAACGAACAAGTACTACGTGATTTATATTTAAGAGATTTAGCCTTAGGAAAATTGCAAGGGTCGATGACAGGCTATGCAAGCTTGGATAAGCCATGGTTAAAATGGTATCACGAAGATGAAATTCAAAAATCTGTAATACCAAATTTATCAATTTATGAGAATATGCATAAACATACTGCTAATTTTACTAAGAAAAAAGCCTTTGAATATTTTGGATTACAGATTACTTATAGTGAATTTGAAAAAAATATTGATCGAGTTGCAAGTTCGCTCCTTTCGTTAGGAATTCAAGAAGGAGATATTGTCTCAGTTTGCTTGCCTAATATTCCAGAAGTCGGTTATATTTTCTATGCCATTAATAAAATCGGGGCTATTGCTAACATGCTCGATCCAAGAACAAATGAATCTACACTAACATCGAATGTAAACGATACACAATCAACTCTTTTGTTAACACTAGATTCAGTATGTAGTAAGTTTTTGGGAACAGAGGTAAAAAACATTGTATCTATATCAGCGATTAATTCTTTACCAAAACCTATACAGTCTCTTGTTAAACTAAAAGATAAATCATTAGCAGTTAAATTACCTGCAGATAAACGAATTGAAAATTATGATCAATTTATTAAACGAGGACAAGTTAATAAGTTGCCTATTAAGAGCGTTTACAGAAAAGATACTCCTGCCGTTATTGCTTATACTGGTGGAACAACAGGAGAACCTAAAGGTGTAATTGTTACCAATGAAGCATTTAATGCCATGATTATTGAAAATTACTATGGTGATTATAACGTTTCTATTGGAGACCAATGTATCAATATAGCGCCGCCTTGGACTTTCTATGGATTAAGTAACTGTTTTAATGCATATTTGTGTATGGGAGTTAAGAGTATTTTAATTCCTGTTATCGGTCCAGATGATTTAGGAAAATTAATTGCCAAGTATAAACCTAATCATGTCATTACAGTACCATCTGCATTAATTGCAGTTATGAATGATCCACAATTAAAAAAAGGGAATCTAGATTATTTGAAAACAATTATCGTTGGTGCTGATAAATTAGATCCAACTTTTGAAAAAGAATTTAATCAATTTTTGAAGCAAAATGGTTCTAATGCAAAAGTAACTAAAGGGTATGGAATGACAGAAGTTTGTGCTGCTGCTACTTATACCAAGAATGGGACTAATATTGAAGGAACTGTAGGTGTCCCTTATATTCTTGAAAATGTATCTGTATTTGATACTAATAATTTTTTACAAGAGTGTCAAATTGGAGAACGGGGCGAAATAGCAATTAAAGGTCCTAAAAATATGTTAGGCTATTTTGATGACAAAGAAAATAGAACACCAGATGTTTTAAAAAAACATGAGGACGGAAGCGTATGGGTTCATACAGGAGATATAGGACATATGGATCAAGATGGTATGCTTTATATTGATGGAAGATTAAAAAGAATGTTTGTGAAGAACGGGTTCAAAATCTTTCCTGGAGAGATAGAAGCACAGATTTTGAAAAATGAAGAAGTTAATCAAGCAGCTGTAGTTGCGATTGAAGATCAATCAAATGGATATATTGCTAAGGCATACATGGTTCTAAAAAAAGAAGTAGAAAACGAAAGCGAACGTATTATTGAAAAAGTTAAACAAGGATTAAAACAGACCTTGTATGACTATGAAATTCCAGACTATATAGAAACTATTGATAAAATGCCATTAACTTTAATGAATAAAATAGATTATAAAGCGTTGGAAAAAGCAGCCACATCGGACAGACAAAAAACTTTAAAAAGATAGATTGAATTTTAAAAGTCTATCTTTTTTAATTGCTATACAATTTATTTTTTTTGTTGTATACTTGTATTGTATTATAGCGAAGAGAAGTGATATGGTTATGAATAATTATTTCTTACTTTTTTTTAGTTTATTGATTAATGTTTTTATTTTATTCATTTATTTTAGTAAAAAGAGAATTAATCTATTTGAAAATAAAATATATATTGCTTTAACAATTTGTAATACTGTCTGTCTAATTACAGAGACGTTGTGTAATTTATGTGCCAGTAATATATTATTGATTGATGAAAATATTATCGTTCGACTTTTTTTAATATTATTACTGTTATGGGGTTGCATTTTGACTATATATACCAATATTATTTCTACAAAAAGAACAGATAAGTATGGTGTGATTTCGATGTTATATTTAATTGTATTTTGTTTTTTTACTATTCCAATTTTTTTCTTGCATATCGATTTTTTGGATTTTAATGGTCTCTATTATGCCAATGGAGAAGCAATAAATTATATTGTTGTAATTGCTTTATTTTATATATTAATTAATGTGATTTTAATTGTGAAAAATCGAAAAGAAATTGGTAAAAAAATGTTACCTATTATTGCTTATATATTCTTAATGACTATTGCCATTTCAATTCATAATATAGATCCTACTATTTCAGCAATAAATTGTTTGGAAACATTTGTAATTTTATTTATGTACTTTACTATTGAAAACCCTGATTTAAAAATGATTGAACAGTTGAATATAGCAAGAGATCAAGCAGAAAAAGCCAACAATGCAAAGACTGATTTCTTGAGTAATATGTCCCATGAGATTAGAACACCTTTAAACGCTATTATTGGATTTTCTCAAGCTTTACTAGAAGAAGATATTCCCCCTAGTGCCAAAGAAGAAGTACGAGATATTGTCATGGCTTCTGATAATTTGTTGGAGCTGGTTAATGGTATTTTGGATATTTCGAAACTAGAAGCCAATAAACTAGAAATTGTCAACACGGAATATTCCTTATCAAAAGTACTTAACGACTTGGTTATTTTAACGAAAGCAAGAATTGGAGAAAAACCCATTGAATTTAGAACGAATTTTGATTCTTCTGCTCCTGCTTATTTATATGGAGACTATACGAGATTAAAACAAATCGTTTTAAACTTGCTTACCAATGCGGCAAAATACACCAAAGAAGGATACATTGAATTCAAAGTTTCTACCGTTAAAAAAGACGATATCTGTAGATTAATTATCTCGGTTGAAGATACGGGAATTGGTATCCAAAACGATAAGATTGATAAGTTGTTTAACAAGTTTGAACGACTTGATTTGGATAAGAACATTACCATTGAGGGTACAGGATTAGGGCTTGCGATTACTAAAAAACTAGTTGATTTAATGCAAGGAAAGATTGTAGTACAAAGTGATTATGGACATGGTTCTAAGTTCACGGTAGCGATCGATCAAAGAATTATTGCAACCCCTACCAAACCGATTGATGAAGTTCAAACAGTCGTGGATAATGTCGATATCACAGGTACCGAAATTTTGGTAGTCGATGATAACAAGATTAACTTAAAAGTAGCAGAACGACTTCTAAAAGATACAAATGCGATAGTTACTCTAGTATCGAGTGGTATGGAATGTATTGAACTTTTAAAAACCAAAACGTTCGATTTGATCTTACTAGACGATATGATGCCTACCATGAGTGGAGTAGATACTTTCAAGAAATTAAAAGAAGATCCTAACTTCAAGATACCAACTGTAATGATGACCGCGAACGCGATTGAAGGAATGAAAGAAAAATATTTAAACGAGGGATTCAATGATTATTTATCGAAACCGATCAATCGAAAAGAATTAAATACCATTCTTATGAAATATCGTAAAAAGAACGATGTTTAAGCCTGTAAAATACTAGCAAGAATTGGATTCTTATGCTATACTTAAACTAGAATAGGACGGTGTAAAAATGAAAGATAAAAATTATTTAATTAGCCAAGGCGTAAATGTCGATAAGAGTTTGGAGCTTTTTGGCGATATGGAGACCTATAATGAAACGTTACAAACGTTTTTAGCAGAAGTGCCTACTAAGTTAAAACAATTAAAACAATATAAAGAAATTTCGGATATGCAAAACTATGCGATTCTAGTACATTCCTTAAAAAGTGATGCTAGATACTTTGGTTTCGATCAATTAGGAGAACTTGCTTATCAACATGAATTAAAGAGTAAAGAAAACGATATGTACTATGTCTCTTATAACTTTGATACCTTAATGCAAGAAGCCGAAAGAGCCATCCGTATTGCAGAAACTTATTTAGGACGTGAGATTAGTGTGGTAGCAAATCCTACTCCAGAGCCAGTTGTATCCGACAAGATGATTTTAGTAGTTGATGACTCCGATGTAGTACGTAATTACATTCAAAAAATCTTTAACAATACTTATCAAGTACTAACGGCAAACGATGGACAAGAAGCACTTGCTATTGTGAAAGAACACCTAAATGATAATAAACTCATTGGTATGTTATTAGATCTTAATATGCCAAATGTCGATGGATTTATGGTATTGGATTACTTTAAACAAAATGGACTTTTCTTAAAAATACCGGTATCGATTATCACGGGTGAAGGAAGTAAAGAAACAATCGATAAAGCCTTTACTTATCCGATTGTCGATGTATTAAACAAACCTTTTAATGAACGTGATGTAAAACGAATTGTTGATAGAACGATTGTCTTTCATGAATCGATGTAAGAGCCCTTTAGGGTTCTTTTTTTTGACTTTTCTTCCTTTTTATGGTAAAATAAGAACTGCTGTTCAATTGAAAGAGGATGAATATGAAAACATTAATCAAACTGCTCCTTTTGATAACGACAATCTATATTACTTGCGAAGGAGTTAGGATGGAAACCAAATTATTGGAAGTAGAAAAGAGTTCTAAAGAAGCACTTGCCACTATCCAAGTAGAACCTGTTGTATACGAAGAGATGACCTTATCAGAACTCATTACTAAATTAAATCGAAACTTAACTTCGACCGTTAAAGGAAAAGGTTCCTTATTTGCATCTTATGCCTTAGAGCAAGGAGTTGACCCTTATTTAGCGGTTGCGATTATGCTTCATGAAACTGGTTGTACGTGGGAATGTAGTACTTTAGTTAAAAAGTGTAATAACGTAGGAGGTCAAAAAGGTTCTCCTAGTTGTGGATCTTCCGGTTATAAACGTTTTTCTTCTTTGGACGAAGGGATTAAAAATTTTATCGACAATTTAAAAGAAAACTATGTTGATCAGGGACTTACGAATGCATCCCTCATGCAAAAACGTTATACCGGAAAAACCGTTTCCACATGGGAACAAAAAGTTAATTATTACATCAATAAAATTAAAAAAAGTTAAAAGATTTGTGTAAAATCTTTTTTTCTTGGTCTTTTTCGACAAAAATCAACACTTAAAGTCTCTACAATAAGATTGGTGAGAATATGAAAATAAGAGTAATGGTAGCCATGGTTGGAGCTATATTAGTAGGTTATTTTTTAGGAAAAGTCGTTTTTGATGGAACGCTTCCTACTGAAGTTACATTCTATGAATCAGGAAGCGTATTCTTTTTACAAGAAGGTGTCTATAGTTCGAAAGAAGCCATGGAAAAAGAAGTAGAGGACTTAGACCAATATTTATATCGTGTAGAGGATGGGAAGTACTGTGTCTATCTGGGCGTGACTTCGAAAAAAGAAAATGCAGAAAAAGTCCAACAGCTGTATCAAGAAGAAGGAAAAAGTATCTATATCAAAGAACAATCGATGAACAATCAAGATTTTTTAAGTAATTTGGTGCAGTACGATATTTTGCTTAGTAGCAGCAATACGAAACAAGAAATCGAAAGCGTTTTAAAGGCCATTTTAGCAAGTTATCGAGAATTTGTGTTAGAAATTAAGTAATTCTCCATTTTTTTGTACATTATATCTTTGAGGTGAAAAATATGTTAATCAAAGATATTCCCGAAACAGAACGACCTAGAGAACGTTTTCTCTTAGTAGGAGTAGAGCATTTAAGTAATGAAGAGTTACTTTCCATTTTAATCAAGACAGGAACCAAAGAACGATCAGCGAAACAGATCGCCCTAGAAGTTTTAAAAGAAGTAGGCGCTTTTTCCAATTTAAAACAGGCAACCCTTGCTTCTTTAACTAAAATCAAAGGACTAGGGAAAGTAAAAGCGATCGAACTCTTAGCATCGATTGAATTAGGAAAAAGAATCTTTTTAGAAGAAGAGGGACCCCTAGTAAAAATGAGTTCCCCTAAAGTCATTTGGGAAAAGATGAAATACTTGTTTCAAGATGTTAAACAGGAATACTTTTATGCCCTTTACTTTAATGCGAAACAAGAGTTAATTGAGAAGAAGCTGCTCTTTATGGGAACGATTAATCGAAGTATAGTCCATCCACGGGAGATTTTTAAAGAAGCATACTTAAATAGTGCATCCTCGATTGTCTGTATCCATAACCACCCGAGTGGAGATGTTAATCCAAGCGAAAAAGATATGGAACTAACCGATGCTTTAGTCGAAATAGGAAAACTCAATAATATTCCGATCGTTGACCATATTATTGTAAGTACCAAAGCCTACTATAGTTTTTGTGAAGCAGGTACATTAGAAAGGAATTTGTTATGTTCTATCAAAAAAAGAAAATGAAACGAAAATTCAAATACATTTTAGGGATACTCCTCTTATTAGTAGGAGGCTTTCTTCTTTATCAAAGAAGAGATTATTTCTTTTTAGAAAGTACTTTTAAAGACTTTTTTAATGGAGTAGAAGAAGGATTAGAAGCTCCTTTTAGACAGGATGGAAAAGAGATTGATCTATCATTAAGTAGAGAAAAAGAGGAAGAACTTACATCCTTAAAATCTTTATTAGAATTAAAAACCATTCTAAGTCGTTTTGACTTAGTGTATGCTACTTCCATCTACCGAAATGTGGCTTATTTTAACGATACGATTACTTTGGATAAAGGAGAAAAGGAAGGAATAAATGAGCAAAGTGCCGTCGTTACTTCCTTAGGTTTGGTGGGACGTATCGATAAAGTGATGGAACACTCGTCCGTAATGAAACTATTAACGACTGATGAAGGAATGCAGTTATCGGTGGTGATTCATGGAAAGACGGAAGATTACTATGGTGTTCTTAGTACCTATGATAGAGAAACAGGTCTTTTTCTAGTCACGGGAATTCCATCCTCCGCCGAAATCGAAGAAAAGAGCGAAGTTGTAACAAGTGGACTGGGAGGGGTGTTTCCTTCGGGTATCTATGTAGGTTTCGTTGAAAGTAGTAAAAACGATTCTTTTGGAATTACCAAAAATATAAAAGTTCGCTCTAAACAAGATTTTAACGATATTAAATATGTCGCAATTCTTATGAAAGAGGAGGAAGCATGATCTTTGTTTTAGGCATTATTTTTCTTTTACTTGAAGGATTAATATCCAATTTTGTTCCTTATCTTTCATTTTATTTTCCTTTTAAACTCTTTTTACTTCTTTTGTATTTATTATTGCTTCCCTTTCTATTTCGATTTAAAAAAAAGGATGTCTTACTTATTACTTTTCTTTTTGGTTTTCTTTATGATTTATGTTACACCGATATCTTTTTCTTACATCCCATTTTATTTTATTTGACGTATCAAGTCTTATTTTATTTGCAAAAGAAAAGAGTAAGTCCCGTTCTTTCTTATCTTTTATCGTTTTATACGTATCTTATTCTTTATTATGCTGTAGCTATCTTTCTTTATAAAGTACCACTTCGTCTATTTTTTATGTATCTTTTACAACTTACTTTTTCTAGTAGTGTGCTCCTTATCCCCATTATCTTTGCCTTCTTATTTTTCCCTAAAAAGATGGTTCGCAAGAAAAACTTATTTTCAAAATAGTATCCCACAATTTCCCATAAAAGACTCATAATCAAGCGATTTTTCTTTTCTATACTAAAAGCATAGTGATATACTATCTATAAAGTGGGTGATATAATGTATACCATTTGTTTAGTAGAAGATGAAAAAGCCTTAGCCAACATCATCAAAACGTATTTGGAAAAAGAAAATTTCGAAGTGGTAACCTTTGATAAAGGAATGGATGCCATCAACTATATTGGCAATAAAGTCGATTTATGGATTCTAGATATCATGCTAAAAGATGAGGTAAGTGGCTATGATGTCATTAAAAAAATCAAGAAGAACGACGATAAAGTTCCCGTTATCTTTACCTCTGCAAGGGACCAAGATCTAGATAAAATTATTGGTTTAGAACTAGGAAGTGACGATTATTTAGCAAAGCCTTTTTCAACCAAAGAACTAGTACTTCGAGTTAAAAATATTATTAAAAGAGTTTATGGTGAAGATGAAAGAAAAGTTTTATTTTATGAAGATTACATGGTAGATACGAAGAAACGGATGGTTTTATCGGGAAACAATGAGATTAAACTTACGACGTTAGAGTTTGATTTGTTGTTAATTTTCTTAAATAACCAAGGAAGAACGTTCTCAAGAGATGCTATTTTATCATCCGTGTGGGGTGAAGATTATTTTGGAAGTGACAGGGCTGTCGATGATTTGGTTCGAAGATTAAGAAAAAAGATGCCTCATTTAAATATTAGTACTATTTATGGATTTGGGTACCGCTTATCATGAAGTACATTCGTAGTAAATTAAGTAGACAACTTTTTGCTATCACCTTACTTATCTTTTGTGTTGTATTTCTTTGCCTTGGATTTTTTCTTCCTAAGGCGATGCAACCGTTCTATGAAAAGAATTTGTACAACTACTTAGCGAAGCCTTTATCTTATACCGAAGAAGAATTACCCTCGACTTCCATCGATACCGAGATTGCCTATCTTTATAGATACGATTATCGTGTCGTTATTTCCGATAATTTTTCTAAATTGATTCCTATTAACAATGTGGATGAATTTTTAAATAATCTAGAAAATGGAACAGGGAAGTTTACTTATTTAGGAAAAGGTTACTATTACTATAAAATGGACTATGGACAAGTTACCAAAGTAGCACTTACCGATAGCTCTTATATTACGCGTATGCAAAAAGAACTTCGTTACATTTTACTTCCCATTTTAATCTTTACATTTATTATTGTTGCTTTAATTTTAGTAGGCTTTAGTAGTATTTTAGTTCGTAAAATAACGAAATTAAAAAATAAAATTGACCACATTGATGATGATGACTTTGATCATACCGTAGATGATATAAAAATGGACGATGAGATTAAATCACTAGCGGTCTCGATTGAAGATATGAGATTATCCTTAAAAAATCAAGAAGAGATGCGAAATCAAATGTATCAAAATATCTCCCATGATTTTAAAACCCCACTTGCGGTTATTAAATCTTATATTGAAGCGATTGAAGATAAAGCAATCAGTGAAGAAGAAGCCTTGAAGGTTATTAAAGAAGAGACCGATCTCTTGGAACGAAAAGTCCATTCCTTACTTTACTTAAATAAACTGGACTACATTAAAAACGTTGAAAATTTAACTTTTGAAGAAGTGGATTTGGAGTCTTTATTAGAAAAAGCGATTGCTAAGTTTAAGTTCCAACGAAAAGATGTATCTTTTATCCTAGAGAAGGACGATAAAACCAAGTTTATAGGAACTATCGACTTATGGGAAAGTGTCATTGATAATCTATTAGGGAACTTTATTCGTTATGCCAAGAAAGAAATTAAGATTACCATTAAGAACCATAAACTTATTTTCTTTAATGATGGTGATAACATTGATAAAGATTTGCTTAAAGTCATCTTTAATCCGTATCGAAAGGGTATTAAAGGAGAGTTTGGATTAGGCTTATCCATTATTCAAAAATCCCTTCAAGTGATGGGCTACACGATCCAAATTAAAAACCATAAAAATGGGGTTAGTTTTACTATTTCGAAAGAGGTTCGTAAATGAATCTCTTTTTTTAGTCCATACTACTAAGGGTGATATAATGCATATTTTAATTACAGGTGCTACTTCAGGCATTGGTTATAGAGTAGCAGAAGCGCTTTTAGAAAGAGGACACTTTGTCTATTTGACAACACATACAGAAAAAGAAAGTCAAAATCTTAGAGAAAAGTTCAAAGAAGAGAAGGCTATTTCGATTTTTAAACTCGATATTACAAATCCTAAAGATTATGAGAAAGCATCAACTCTATCCATCGATGTTTTAATATGTCATGCAAGCCTTGGAGTAGGAGGTTCCTTAATCGATTTAGATGTGACTAAAATCAAAGAAAATTACGATGTAAATGTCTTTGGAAATCTATCGTTTATTCAAAAAATGATACCCATCTTACTTGCAAGAAAAGGACGCCTTATTGTAACCTCTTCCATTGCTAGTATTATTCCTATTCCCTTTTTAGGAAGTTATACCTCTACGAAAGCTTCTTTATCGATGTTAATGAAAGTATTACGAATGGAGTTAAAACTGTTAGAAAAGCCCATCTCTGTTTCACTCATTGAACCAGGAATATACAATACCGGTTTTAACGATGTTATGCTTGATGAGATTGCTTTTTATAGTAAGCAACATAAAAAGAAATTAACAAAATTTCAACGTTTAGAGAAACAAATCTTTAAGATGATGGGAAAAGATTCGTATAAATCGATTGTGAAAAAGTTTATAAAAGCGGTAGAAGCTTCTCATCCTAGAAAAGTTTATAGAGCACCTTTTACTTCTCGAATCTTTACTAAAATCTATCTTTTACTCTTTGGCTAATCCTTTGAAAAAGCCTTTTTTCCTTGACAAATAAGCCTTTTTTTGGTATAATTAGACTACTTTTAAAAAGGGGGAATAAAAAATGGAACCAAAGGATTTAATGAATTTATCGGTGGAAGAACTAGGAAAAGAAAAGATGCGTATTGAAAACGAAATAGCTTCGTTAGAAGATTGGATGAAGTATTATCAAGATAATAAGCATCGCTTTATGGAAGATTATAACGATTTAGTAAGAGTCATTAAAGAAGACCAAGAAGAAGTAGCTCGTATTGAAGATAAGATAAAATACGATAATTTAACTAAAAAAATCAAACATAGTGCTTCTCTTTGGCTTTCTTCTATCAAAGAAAATGGTTTTAAAGTAAGAGACTTCTTGATGTCTAGCGTGTTACTTGGTGCTGTAGGCTTGACGGTAACTAGCTTTTTAGCACATCCTTATCTTACCATTATTGCTGGAGCAACGCTTATTATTACTGCCGATTCCGTTGCTATATTTACGAGTGGTGAATCAGATAAAACGGATGAAGCTCTTGACGAATTACATACAGAAATTGCTCATTTTGAAAATGAAATGAGAGGGAATTTCAAAGCTCAAGGCGAATTTAGTCAATGTATGCGTGAAACAGGCGATGAAATAGAAGAAAGAAAAACCTATTTAGCGTCTATCAACAAACGTATTGATGTACTAACAGAAGGAACTACGAGAGAAGAAGAGAAAAAAGAAGTTTCTTTACACGAAGGTAAAGTTTATACGAAATAAGGAGGTCCTAACGGATGAACTATGATTACACATGGGCTCTAAATGAATTAGGATATCAAGAAGACCTCACGTTTGATGAAGTTAAAAAACGTTACCGTACATTATCTAAAAAATATCATCCCGATATAAATCCAGAGGTGGACCCTGAAACATTTAAAACATTATCCAGGGCGTTTGAAGATATTAAAAAGAAACAAGTAAAACCCCATCAAAATAAAAAGAACACCAATTATCAAAATACTTCCTTGAATGAACTTTATAAAAGAAAACATAAAATAGAAAAAGAAATTGTTAGTTTATCTACACTAATAGAACAAGCCCATAGTACTGTTGAAGCCAAAAGACAAGAACTATTAGATGATTCCTTTCAAATTCGCATCTTAGAAAATACTTATGATAAAACAAAAGCTTCTATAAAATCAATTGGTTTCATGCTGCTAATTAAAAATATTTTATCGAATAAGGATTTGGAAGAAAATCCATTACATCAAACATTGATTTTATTAGGTACTTGTGCGCTTACTTTTTTAGGCATTTTTGCTATGCTACCTTCTTTTCCTATAGTTGGAACACTTTCTTTAGGCTTTTTAATTTCTTCTTGTGTTAAAGAAATGACCAATATTCAAAAAAGAAGGGACTTAGAAGATTACAAGCAAGAAATAAAGTATCTTCGCACTAACTTAGAAGCAAAGAAAAACAATTATGCCTTTTATAAGCAAAGTGAAGATCGATTAATTCGTAAACAACAAGATAGAGCAGTAGAACTTGCAAGAATAAACGAAGAAATCGATAAATACACTGCTTATGAAGATCCTAAAGAAAAACAGACCCAAAAGAGTGGAAGTTATCAATATACTAAAAAATAAACCGGTTGATCCGGTTTTTTTAATTATTTTATTTTTTTGAAGAAATTTAGAAAAAAAGTTGGAATTATATTATTGGAGCACTTAATAGTTGGGTGAAGCCAAACTTCTTTAAGAGGGGAGGCGATGTGATATGACAAAAAAAGATTTTTTAATCTCTTCTTTGCTTATCATGAACTTTTTATTGATAGTATT